>CAZVVF010000255.1:0-2156 GCA_964630575.1 uncultured Burkholderiales bacterium
CCGTTGTAGGAAAGCAGACCCTCGTACACACTGCCCAACTGGTTGATGCCCAGCTGGGCGTAGCTGATACGGCCCCGGTCTGTGCGCTTGCCTTCTTTGGACAGAGACAACAGTTGCAACACCTCTTGCAGCACGCAGTTGCGAAACTTCACACCTCGTAATAAAGGGGTGCGGGCCGGGTCGAAGACGGGTGAGAAGAGTCCCTTCATGACAAAGCCACTGTGATGGACTTCGTCTTCGGTTTCGGTCAGGACTAACTGACCTGCAACATCCTTGGCCGAGGCCTGGCGGGGGAAGCCGTGCTGGATCAGATCGAACAGCTGCTCCAAGCTGTGGTGGATGTAGTGTCCATCCTGGGCGTCGGTTGTGGTGAGAGGGACCAGTTCCAGATCGCGCAGGGTCTCCAGCGAATAGCCCTGGCGAAAAGCGTCGGCGTTCATGGGTACCACCTCTAGCTCGGGGCCCCGGGCCTCCACGTAAAACAGAAAGAGGAGACGTTAGAGGTAGGTGAGACACTCCTCGGTCACCTGTTGGGCGATCTCGTCGTTGTTGAACACACCCTCCTTGGCCACTTCGCGTTTGTAGCGGATGGCTTCGTTGCCCAGCAGTTCGATAGCCTCGCGGGCCCCGTACTTCAGATCGGCGCTCACGGCGTAGGCGTGCTTGTGGTTGTTCTCGTCCAGGGTGTCCAGGAGACAGAGATCGTCGTCCGGGTTCAGCACTTCCTGGTGCAAGAGCGCGGTGGTGGCGAGCAGGGCGTCTTTGTTCTTGCGGCTCAACAGATCGGGCAGCTCGAAGCGCAGGAACTTGCCCTGACCCCACTTGTAGCCGTCTAATAACAGGATGTCGTCTCCCCCGAAAAAGAGCACCCAGCGGGGTGGGGTTTCTTGTCTGAAGATCGCTTCGTCTAGAAGCTCTCGCCAGGTGCGTTGGGTGGGTGCCTGGTCTGCTTCCTGGCGAAACGCCTCCGGCATCTGCTCGGGTAGCGGTGTCTGGTCTAGAGGGCTCTCGTCTTCTTCGGAGACAAAGCCGGTGTCCACCGCCCAGAGAAAGGGGCGCCCGTCTCGCTCCTGGGAAAAGAGCAGCGGCACCCACTCCCCGTCGGGCAAGCTCTCGGCACTGGGCTTGTATTGGTAGCCAAACGCCTTCTCCAGCACCTCGGCGTGAAACTTGCGAGCCAGCCGCCAACGCTCCACCGGGTCTTTCTCTTCACTGGCTTGCAGGCGGGCCTTGAAAAACGCCTCGGACATGCGAGAGAACTTTTTGTCAGGGGTGGGAAGCCCGTCTTCTTTCTCGCGCTCTCTCCACTTTTTGAAGATGTCTTTCAGATCGCCGGCCAGGACTGCTTCCAGATAGTGGTGGGAGTAGAATTCGCCTACGTTGTGGATTCCAGTGAGATCGATGGACATTGAAGAGATGTTTTCTTGTGAGCGCTCTGCTCCTCCCATCAGTCAATTCTTGGGGGCCGACAGGATTTGTGATAGTGGTGTGTTGTCAGTGGATGTTTGCATTAGACCGCAAACGTATCTACGCGGTTCGATAGTTGTTCTACCAGGTCTTCAGAAGATTTCGGACCAAACACTACCCAATCGGGAAACCCGCTTTCCATCACTTGCTTCGCGTCCCCATATAGCGCCAGTCCAATCTTGTAGTCGGGCCAGGCCATCTCAAGCTCGCCCACCACTCGGCCCTGCTGAACGAGTTCGTAACCGATAACGGGGCTCGGTAGCTTCTTGTCCCAGATGTTTTGGGCGACGTCGTCACAGACCGGGTCTAGCAATTCGTAACCGGGTGGGACCTTTCGCTTCTGCTCTGGTACGAGCACCTGGACGGATTGCCCTAGGAGACGCTTCAGCGCTATCGGAGGCGAAGTATGCAGAACATATTCAGGGATCACCACATTTGCGTCGCGGGCAGGCTGAACGAAGGGATGATGAAAGAGAACCGATTTCGTTCCGTCGGGATGATGAAGGCTAGCCGAGCCGTCTGGCCTTAGCTCGGTCAGTTCAAAGCCATCCGACAGGGCAGAGTTTAGGACCAGTACCTGCTCTTGAAGCCGCTCGGGATCAACCTGGGGAACGCGACCCTCAACCAGATAGCTAAGCAGAGCGAGGGCCAAATTCCTATCCAACAAGCCATGATTCTGTCTGTTTCGG
>CAZVVF010000255.1:2166-6248 GCA_964630575.1 uncultured Burkholderiales bacterium
CACTGATAACAGCTTTTCTCGCACGTACAGTTGGACAAGACCCGCGAGGTTTCCTGAAAGACTTCGTCCAGATTCTTGGAAAACAGACGACCGTATCCCGCTCCGCCAGGCAGCTTATCATAGAAAAAGATGTCGGCGCTTCTCTCATTGCTTCCAATGACTGGGGCCCAGTTTCCGGCAAGCTCTCCTTCATCGATTTGTAGAACTCTAGAGGCCACCAATGAAAGGCTTTCCACTAGTGAGACAAGACCGGCACGACCCGCCTTCCCGTCCTCGCCTTCTACTTTGCAGCTGAAGGGTGCTTGAAAGCTGAGCCGCAAGAGAAGAACATCGGTTGGAAACTTGTGGCCGAGATAGAACGGTCCACGCGGCTTCCCTCTGCAGTCTGTGCCCTCAAGGGGGTGCCTGTGGCTCCGATGCCGTGCACCTAGATTCTGTTTGACACCTCGTTGAATCGCTTCTGGCTCGGCTCGACCGCAGCGTGGGCAGATACGAAAGCCCTCTTCTCTCACACCCTTATTGACGACGACTAGGTTCTGTTGTCTAGCCAATAGCGAAATTCGACCTCCGAAGAGCTCGTAGTCCCAGTCCTGAACTTCCCCGACTTCCAGTTGCGCTGGGGTGGAGAAGCCGGCATAGATGACGCCTTGGCCACGGTCGTGTTTCCGTTTCTGGTTGATGTCCGGAGCAAAACCGTTCGGCCGAACCAGGGGGAGACCCCGAAGTTCGACGTGACGGCAGACCGGGCACTTCGTGTCTGACTGGGCAGCACCGGTGGTTTTCATATAACCGCAGTTGGGGCAGGAGTAATAGTACTCTGTGTTCTGAATCAGTTTCGCCGGGTCCGGTTGGTAGGGTGAGAAGAAACCAGCCGAGGTAAATCGAATTTTGTCGATGGTCAAGGTACGCCCCGGGGCATACTCCGTGAGCGCAATTTGAAGATCCCGCTGCGGGGAGTATTCATAGGTGCCTTGCTGGGGGGCGCCGTGAATGTTGGGAACCCAGAACGCCACGACATCGGTAGGGAAGGCATAGCGCGGAAGTATCGCGGCGTCGATGAGAAACCTCAGAAGTTTCTCTTTCAATTGAAACTGGAGAGCGTCTTCTTCGAAACGGTCAAGCTCACACTCCGCGCGACGAGCGAGAAGCTGAAGTGGCAATGCCTCGCTGAGTTGCTGAAGGAGTAGTGGAATTGCATTTCGAGAGACTTCATCGGTATCCAGTTGAAGATCTAGTTGGTGTCCCTTGCTAGGCAGCCACTGCTTGAGTTCGTTGGTCACTACCTCTTGATTCTTGATAGCCCACTTTTGCAGAGCGGCCCATGTGTACTCGCCTTCGCCCAGAAACTCTTCAACTGTGCCCAGGGAAGTAAAAAGCGAGGCGCTACCTGATTCCAGCCGGTTGTCGTTCTGGAAAAAGAGACGCAAGGCTTCGGCGTTAATGTGGCGTTGCAAGATTCGCTGATTCTCGATATAGACGATAGGCTCCCTGACCCGACCACAGATGATGTCCGAGGGATTGCTGAAGTAGTGAGTGTCGTGGGTACTGCCTTGAGCGTAGGTCAGAACAGAAGCCAGGGCCTTGCCCCGTCGTCCAGCGCGCCCTGCTCTTTGTTGATAGCTGGCAACGCTTGGCGGGACGTTTCTCAGTGCAACTCCTGTGAGGTTTCCGATGTCTATCCCCACCTCCATAGTGGTCGTGCAGCTCAGCACATCCAGCGGCTTTAACGGCACCTGGTTCTGATCTTTAACGGGTATATCCTGAAATCGCATTTCACTGAGTTCCGTCCTGGTATGGATGGATTCTCCGAATTCGCTCCCGGTCAACTGAGCGGAGTGTTCGGCCGTGGCCAGGCCGAACGGCTCGTTCGAGCCTGATTGTAGCGCTCTTCGAACCTGGTCTCTGTAGAAACCGGTTCTCGCTTCCAAATACTCTTTGTCAGCAGTCTTCAATTCGCCGCAACAGTAGGTGCAAATGTGTGAGAGATGATCAAGATGAACGCTGGAGCACTGGGCACAAACGAGCGGATGAACCGAGTGAGCAGCTTGTATGGTCAATGGATCGGACTGAAGAAAATAGCGGCCATCCAATGGGTAGAAGACCCCCTCATTGGCGATGAGACTCTTGGCCCACTTCTCAAACGGTTTCAGAGATTGAACCCCGAGTAGTTTGGTGAGAAATGCCTGAAAACGATTGGAGATAAAGCTTGTCGGTTTGCCGAGTTCTATCCCCACCGGACGTTCAAAGAGGTCAAAAATGCTTACGGAGCAGTTTTGAGGGAGGAAGTGTCGGCTTTCCAGTAGGCTTCTCAACCAGAGGCTGCCGAGTGTTATCTTGTCCTGCTCGGTAAGCTCCAGGTCCAGGTTAGTGAGCAAGTAGGCTTGCTCTCGATCCCACGGAAGCCTGGCCAGACCGAGAGCCTGCAAAGACAGAAAGCGATGGCACAGATGGTGAGTCAGGGCAAGCCCAAACTCGGGAAAAATCTGGTTGATGTTCTGTAGGCTCTGCTCCAGTGACCAGCGGCGCGCTCTTTTCTTGATCTGTTGGAAGTCGGCATTCTCAGGAAACAGGTCGATATCTCGCTCGGCACAATAGTGAAGCATAGCGGGAATGAGGTAGCGAAGCTTGAGACTACTTTGCCCCATTTTTTCTGCTGCTTGCCTGGCGACTAGGATGGTGGCTTGACGGAAGGCTGCCTCTGTGTGGTGCGCTTCCAAAGCCGGAGCCAGACGAGCCGCCTTCTGACGTCCGTCACTGAAGATAAGGACCTTGCGCCCACGGTTCGGACCGCTGTCGGACATAGGCGGCTGTTCGCTGAACTGAGCCTCTACAAGTCGGGTGAACGGCTCCTCACCGTTGGTTCGAAAGCTTCTAATCTTGGCTCTCGAATTGGGGTCACCGGCTTGGCAGCAAGGGCAACGGCTAAACTCACGCTGAGGTATACCGTCTTTGTGTGGAATGTAGAACGCTCTATTATGCTCTGTGCTCTTTGCTTCATCGTTGACAAAGCCACCTCGGACATCCACTTGAACAGCCGCCGCCAGAGAAAATCCCTCCGGTGGGATGGTACCAGGGAGCAGCTGTACGGGGTACGTCCCATCTTCACACTCACCCCAGAGGAATTTGAAGCAGTGCAGCGTTTCTTCCGAGTGATAGGCTTGAAAATAAGCAATCCCGCAGTTGTGGCACGAGAGCATTTCAAAGACGCGGGAAGCGCAGCTTTCACAGTGGTCGCGGGGCTCGGAATAGAGCCTTCCAAGAACCTCGTCACTGGCTCCGCTTGCCCCGGAGCAGCGATTGTTGATGCAAGCATACAATCCGTTTAGCCCACGAAAGAAGAGATGGATCCTTGCTGGAATGAGCCCCGGGCTGCCGGGCGAGAGACGGGCGAGAGAGCCCACGGTCAACAACGCTGATAGCGCACGCTCCGGGTCTGGACATTTGTCAAAAAGAGACCGGGCCAACTCAGAAATGGGCAGAGCCTTTCCGGCGGTGAGAGCGAGAAGCCTACTAGCATACGGCTTCTCTTTGAGGTTCTCGTAGAGGACGCTCCATAGCTCTTGCTCTGTTTTCAAACTCTTGGAAATTCCCAGAGCTTGCAGAAGTGGGTTGAGTGCTTTCATCAGGCTCTCAAGAGAATCGGACTGGTGAATAGCTTCGATGTCTAGTCCGGAGAGCGCGGCCAGTTCGTCTACCGACGCAGTTTCTTCTGTGGCGGTAAAAACAATCGTGCTCTGAACGACCGAAACGGACTCCGGTTCCACGCCTGTTAGGTCGGCGGCGAAGTTCTTGGCTGTTCGTATCGCTTGCTGTCCGGTTCCAAGACTGGCACTTGTGCATATCACCCGAAACCGACTCATCTCTCCGCTCAAGCCCAATCTATGAGCAAGGCGGCGCACCAACAAACCTATCTCCGCGCCCTTACTACCTCGATACATGTGAGCTTCGTCCAAGACCAGTAGAAGCTCTGAGTCCGGATCTGCTGCTAGATGTTTTCGGGTTTGATCGAATAGGGGCTTTTCCCACGGCCGGGTCAACATGTATTCCAGCATGGAGTAGTTCGTGACCAGAATGTCCGGTGG
>CAZVVF010000256.1:0-6247 GCA_964630575.1 uncultured Burkholderiales bacterium
CTTGCTGCAGGCTGAGTTGCCATCGGTGATGGCCGGTGAAGTCGACGATGAAGGTCTCTGGGAACTCCCTTTCATCCAGGCCTTCGAGCGATCCGATTCCGCAGATGGAGAGGCCGGAACTCCCTACCTCGGACACCACGAGGGTGTTGCTGCTGGAGGAGACTCCCACCAGCTTTCGTGACCAACCTGTTTCGGTGATGGGTACCCGTTTTCGAAACTCTACCCGGAGCACTCGTTCGAGCATGCTCGGACGGCAGAAGAGCAAGCGGCCTCGGGTGCTCAGTCCCTCGTGGTAGAGTGAGGCGATCTCGTTGCAGCACTCAAAGAGATTGATGCCGCTCCGAGCCCCGGCCGCCCAAGCGACTCGATGCATGAAGTCTTTGGCGGCGGCGCGACAGATGTCCACGTACTCTCGGGACAGACCGCGCAGGTCCCGTCCCGGCTGGGGTCTTTTGAGGACTTCACCGGCGTAGTTCAGGATCTGACTGAAGGAGGAGTCTAGCAACGAGTCGGACGCTTTCCAGAGTTGGTCGGCGATGGAGTAGACGGGGCCTTTGGGTCTTGGCAGTCGGCAGAACTCGGTGGCCGCAATCCGGATCACCGGTGCGACAAGGTGCTGGGCGACATATTCTGGATAGCCCACAAACACGGTTCCTAGATCGTTGCTCTCAAACAGTTGCTTCAAGGCGTGTTGATAGGCGCGGCGCTTGAAGTTCTCGGCGCACTCCAGGGTGGAGCATTTTTGGTTTTTGAGCACCTTCCGGCTGGATTGAAGGTAGTCGGGGAACTGAGCGAGGAGCGAATCGTCCCAATCCGAATCCTCGGTTTCCACACTGAGCAGAGGTTCGTCGTCGGAGGGGAGGCCCACCAGCCAAACGCTCAAGGGGACCTTGATGCCAAGTTTCGTCATGACCCCCTGAGTGATGGTTTCCAAGGCCAGGCGGAAAAGTTGCTGGTGAGACCACATGGTCTCTTCTCGAGTAGATGCCATAGTTCCATAGGGCCTTCGAGGCAAAGTGGAAAGAACATCCTTGCAGCCCCAGGCCAGGGAGAAGCTCAACTTGTTAATTTCTAGAGTCTTTCAGACCTTTCTGCGGATCTGTCGTATGATCCAAAGGAACAATCATCGAGGGGGAGTGGATGCGGGTCGTTGCGTAATTTTTTTGTTTCCGTTCAGGAACTCTACAGCGAGGTCGGATCTCGCTTGCCAACCTTTTCTCACAACCCTTGCCAGGGCTGCAACGCCTGTTGCACAGCCGCTCATACCACCGATCATAGGGTCACGGAGTTGGAGTTTGCCTATCTGGCTGACCGCCTGGGCGGCGACAGGGTTCGGGACTTTCGCCACTACATCGAGCGCCAGAGGGGGGCGGACGGTGAACTCCTTCACCAGCGTTGTCCTTTCAATGAAGCGGAGGTGGGTTGCACGATTCATCCAGACCGTCCTCTGTCTTGCCGGTTGTACGGACACTATCGGAGCCAGGACGAGCCGGAGTTGGCCGACTTTTGCGTCTTCAAGGGCGAGGAGACACTCGTGAATGCCGAGGACAAAAGGGCGGCTCTGCCTGGGAATCTCGAGTTGAACAGATTGACCTTGGAGTACTGCTCGCACCTACCAGCCAGCAAGACCCCTCCATCCAGGCGTCCTCCTCAAAGGCTAGGCAGCCACAGCCACCCACTCGAACTCGTGTACGAAGCCCTAGCGGACGAGGATTCGTCGAGGGCGCTCCAGCTTTTTGAAAGAGTGGAGTTGGCCGACCGTACGCCCTTGGCTTGGCGCATGATGGGGGCCTGTCTGCAAGAGTTGGGAGAGCATTCAAAGGCCGAGGAATATTTCCGGGTTGCGGTTCGAAACGACCCCGACAACCCTCAGGGGTACTACAAATTGGGTTCTCATTTCTTGCTCACAGGCGATTTGCTAGAAGCTAGAAAGGCGCTCGAACAGTCCCTCGCCCTGTCGGACAAAAATGCCGATACCCTGGGGCTTTTGGCGGTGGTGTATCATCTCGAGGCCGACTTCAAAGCGGCCGAGACGACTCTTCGCCAGGCCCTCGAACACGACCCAGAGGCCTGCTTTGTCCATCTCCAGTTGGGTCGTTCCCTGGCTTGTTTGGGGCGAATCCAGGAGGCTCGGGAGAGTTTCCTACGGGCTCAGTCCTACCAGGAAACGAGTGAACTCGCTGAAGAAGCGATGCGTCTTTATGGGGTCTAACTCAATCTAGGAGCTTTTGCTTTTTCAGTTCCTCGGCGAAGCGAGCCGAGAGCTCATCGCTGGGGTGGAGAAAGTCGCCGGGAGCCTCGGTGAGCGGTATCCCATCTTTGATGGCCGTCTCCAGAACCGGCAAAAGGTCGATGGCTTGAAGCCCGAGTTCATCAAAGTACTTAAGAGACAGTTCCCGAGAGCGTTTCTCGTCGTCGTTCCATTCCGAGACCGGTTTTAGCATAGGGTGGAGCACGATGGTAAACTTGGTGCCATCTTTTTTTAGCGCGTCGCGGAAGCCGGTGAGCCCCTCGACAACCTGCTGCTCTCTCTTGTCCCGGTCTTCGCCTTTAGGCCAGGCCCAGCGATAGACGTAGCTCTTTTTGAACAGCCACGGGTTTATATCGAGCCCCGGTTGATAGACCTTGATCTGGCCCCTCTCGCGCACCACCATGGGGGTGGCTCGAAAGTCGTTGTTGTGGAAGGTCAAAACGACGTGGTCGGGTTTGATCGCGTGGTTGTGCTCTCGATAGAAGACCCACTCCTGGAGGGTGTTGAAGCTCTCCACCCCGGCGTTCCAGTATTCGTAGTCTTGTTCGGAGTAGAGCTTCTTGAGGGCTTCGATGATCCTGGCTCGGTGAGTGACCGAGTCGCCGGCAAAGAGGACGCGAGTCCCTTTGGGGTTGTTCACGTCGTAGTCGTTGGCCAAGCAGCCTTCGGGACCGTACTCTCCGTGAGAGGTGATCGGCAGATAGCCACACTCCTCGTTCTCGTGAAAGGTGGTGTACTCTTCGTTGGAGGAATGCTCCAGATGGGCTGCGGGGATCCCACCATCTTCATAATAGATCCGCAAAGCTATTTCGGTAAAAATGAAACCGAAGACCAAACCCGAGCAAACAAGGGCGATTCGAAACACAATTTTGGACACGCTCGGCCGTTCTGCACGGTGAAGGTTTGCCCTTTTGGAGGAACTCGCCCCGAGTGAGGGAAGGCCCACCGCCATGTCGGCTCAACTTTCTGAAAATGATGAATTAGTACTGGGCCCCTTCGGGGGACTTATCGCTGGTGTTTTGATTGGCGGGATCGTCACTCAGTTCGTAGTCCCCAATGCGGGACTGGAAATCGCTTGGGCTGCGCCGTGGCTCCCATGGCTGGTCTCAGCTGTGCTCGGGCTTCTCTATGGAGCGTGCCAGTTGAGGATCCCCGTTGCGGGACTCGCGGCCGTAGGGATTTTTTACGGAGTCTTCCTGTGGGTTCTCACGAACCTGATCGGTTGGGCTCTGTTTCCGAACGTGGCGGCTGCCATTCGGTCTTGGCCGGGCATCGGAAGTTTTGTTTTGTTCAGTGCGGGGTTAGGACTAACCTCAGTACTGGTTACTTTAATGGGAGGAGGGCAAGACTCTGAGGTCGCTCGTCACTAATCTTTCGATGAAATTATGCAGTTTCTTCGAAGGACTAGGCCGAGAGGTGTGTAAGAGTCAGCCGCTATGAAGGGTATCTTAGGAACGCTACGCGAATTTACTCAACTTCTCTGGAGAGAGAAGATGTGGTGGATGATCCCAATGGTGATCGTCCTTGTTGGTCTGATGGGCTTAATTGTATTAGGTAGCTCCAGTGGACTCGGCCCCTTCATCTATACACTGTTTTGAAAAAGCTCTGGGAAGGTTGGAAGGTTCTCGCCGGTTATATCGGAGACTTCCAATCACGATTCATTCTTACCGTCTTCTACTTTACGCTCATGGTTCCGTTCGCGTTTCTGGCGAAAATCATGGGTGCAGGCCTGGATTCGTCGCTCGCCGGTTGGCAGAGTCGCACTGATGCCGATGAATCCCTGGAGGCTGCCAAGCAGCAGTTCTAACACTCGTTTATGAATATTTTAGGAATATCCGCATTTTATCACGATTCTGCTGCTGCTCTCATTTGCAACGGTGAATTGATCGCGGCGGCTCAAGAAGAGCGTTTCTCTCGAATCAAGTTCGACGCTGGTTTCCCCCATAAGACCATTGAGTTCTGCCTCAATGAGGCTGGGATCACCAAAGACGACCTCGACTATGTCGTGTTCTACGAGAAGCCTCTGCCCAAGTTTCAGAGGATTCTGCAATCCAGCCTGTCCACTTTTCCTAAGTCTTGGAAGGTCTTCCGTGAGGCCATGATGACCTGGTTCGGCGAAAAGCTCTGGGTCAAGGGCAAGATCATGGAGTGGATGGATATCGAGAGCGACAAGTTGCTCTTTGTGGACCACCACATGAGTCACGCGGCCAGCGCCATGTTCTGCTCTCCTTTCGAGAAGGCCGCCGTTCTCACCATCGATGGTGTGGGGGAGTGGACCTCAACGGCGCGGGGTGTGGGGACTTCGAGCTTTGAGGACGGGAACCTCAACTCTATCGTGCTCAACGAGGAGATCCGCTTTCCTCACTCCCTGGGCTTGCTCTATTCGGCTTTCACCGCTTGGGAAGGCTTTATGGTCAACAGCGGTGAGTACAAGTTGATGGGTATGGCGCCCTACGGCGAGCCCAAGTACATGGATAAAGTGGCCAAAGTGATCACAGTCCACGACGACGGCAGCTTCCATCTCAACCTGGAATATTTCTCTTTTCATCATTCCGCGACTCACACGTTCAGCAAGAAGTTTGTCGAGCTCTTTGGGCCTCCGCGACCGGTCGAGGGTGAGTTCTTCACCGCTATGACCGGGGGGGTCAATGGGCGCACCGAGGAAGCTGAGAAGAATCAGTATTACGCCGACGTCGCGGCTAGCATCCAGCGCATGACCGAAGAGATCATTCTCAAGATGGCTCGCTCGCTGCACAAGACGAGTGGCTGCGACAATCTTGTTATGGCCGGAGGTGTGGCTCTCAACAGCGTGGCCAACGGTCGGCTTATGAGAGAGACCCCGTTCAAGGATATCTTTATTCAACCCTGTGCTGGTGATGCTGGGGGGGCCCTCGGGGCGGCTCTCTATGCTTGGCACGTGTTGCTCAAGAAGCCTCGAAAGCATGTCATGGAGCACGCCTACTATGGGCAGGCCTACTCGCCGGACGAGATCATCACAACTCTCGACAAGCTGGGCTTGAAGTATGAGCGATTCGATGACACGGACGCCCTGGCTGGTCGTATCGTGGATTCCATTCTCAAGCAGCAGGTCATCGCCTTGCATCAGGGCCGGTTTGAATGGGGCCCGAGAGCCTTGGGCAACCGTTCGATCATGGCTGACCCGCGCAGTGCTGAGATGAAAGACATCATCAACACCAAGATCAAGTTTCGTGAACCGTTCCGACCGTTCGCGCCCGTGGTGCCCGAAGAAGAGGCTCCCAACTACTTCGACCTAGGACCTGCAGAAGGGCAGTCGCCTCAGCGCTTCATGCTCATGGTATCGCCGGTCCTGGAGGAGCGTCAGGAAGAGATCCCTGCGGTGAGTCATATGGGAACAGGCCGGCTCCAGGTCGTGCGGACGGAATGGAATCCGTTGTACCACGGCATCGTTCATCAGTTCGGCCAGGCGACTGGAATTCCGGTTCTGGTCAACACGAGTTACAATCTTCGAGGCGAGCCGTTGGTCTCGACTCCCCAAGATGCTTTCAACACGTTTCAGGCAAGCGACATCGATCTTATGGTGCTGGCCCCGTTCGTCGTTGAAAAAAGCAGCATGACCTAGGGCCCTTTAGGGTTCGGCCTGGGGCGGCACCCGATCACTCGGTTGGGGTCAGTACGACGAGCGGGATTCGGCGCTCGGTTCGTTCTTGATAGAGTTGGTAGGAGCTGTAGTGTCGCACGAAGACCGGCCAGAGTTGAGCTTTGAGTTCCTCGCTGGCCTGGTGCGCTTCCACCTCGAAGGTCTTGTCGCCCACCTCAACCCAGCCCTTGGGGTCGGCCTGTAAATTCTTCCACCAAAGCGGATCGTTGGGGCTGCCGCCATAGGAGGCGACCACCACAAAGTTCTTCTTGTCCGGCAGGTAGAACAGGGGGGTTGTGCGCTTGAGGCCGGACTTTCGTCCAGTGGTGGTCAGCAGCAGGTTGGGCACCCCTGAGACCAGGCCTCCCATCCAGCCG
>CAZVVF010000257.1:0-1316 GCA_964630575.1 uncultured Burkholderiales bacterium
CAGCTGAGCTATAGCCCCGAGCGAGCGTAGATTAGCACGAGGTAGGTTCCGGGTCAATACCCTTTTGAAAGAATTTGGGGAACGAATATTTTGGAACAAAAAAAAGCCCCGTTTCCGGGGCTTTTGAATTCTGGTGCGGTTACCAAGACTCGAACTTGGGACCTCATCCTTATCAGGGATGCGCTCTAACCGACTGAGCTATAACCGCTTGGCTAGCGTTTTTGGATAGTAGCGCAAGGTCCAACATTCTGTCAACCGGTTAGGGAGATGCAGTTGGAGTTTTTTTTGAAAGCAGGCAAAATCTGGGCGAAAAAGGTCCGTTTTTCGCTTGGGGGAGCGCTCGTCGAGTCGCCTCTCAGTCGCTCGCTGCGCCATGAGCTTATTTTTTGCCTTTCGTTCGAGGGGTTCTCGGGAGTGGGGGTCGGGGCTCTTCTCCATCTGGGGAGAAACAAGGCGATGATAACCTTTTGTTCGAACCGCAGGCTATGTTGAGCGACGACCCCAAGATCACCCAGCGCGCGAGCGCGACATTTCGAGAGTTTCTACTACTGCCCCGTCAAACGACCGAAGAGCACGCTCTCGCTGGCGTCAGTTTGGCTACGCGACTGACGGAAACGCTGCCTCTGTCCATCCCGTTCATGAGCGCTGCGATGGAGTCAGTGAGCGGGGACCAGTTGGCCATAGCCTTGGCTCTCCACGGCGGCCTGGCGGTGCTTCCTGCTGGACGGGTGGAGGTTGAGGACCAGGTTCGGCAGATTGAGGCTGTGAAGTCTTACAGGGATGGTCGGGTTACAGATTTTGTCTCTGTGACTCCTGAGGCGCGCCTAGGCCGCGTGGATGAACTCGAGCAGCAGTTTGGCTTCACCACCTTTCCTGTTCTAGACGATGAGGGCCGGCTGTTGGGGGAGATCTCCACCAGGGATTACCATCCTGGGCGCGACCTCGGCCGAGCCGTGACAGAGCGCCTCCGTCCTTGTAGTGAGCTCATGGTCTTGTCTGAGGAACAGCCTTTTGATGAGGTTGTGGAAATGCTCTATGCCAGCGCCTACAATCGGGCCTATAGGGTCGATGAGGCGGGGCTGCTCAAATGTCTCGTCTTTCGCAACGGCCTCAAGCGGGAGAGTCGCTTTACTGAGGCTCTGCGCGACGACAAGGGGCGTCTGCGGGTGGCTGCGGCGATATCGACTCATCCCGAAGACCGGGCGCGAGCGCGTGACTGTGTGGCGGCTGGGGCCGACGTGTTGTCTATCGACGCCTCTGATGGGTACTCGGATTATATGGGAGAGACGATCAGCGCCGTCAAGCGTTGGAACGTG
>CAZVVF010000257.1:1326-6218 GCA_964630575.1 uncultured Burkholderiales bacterium
GGTGATCGCCGGCAATGTGGTGAGTCGCGAGGGCTTTGAATTTCTGGCCGAACTCGGAGCCGATGCTGTGAAGATCGGTATTGGCAGCGGCTCTATCTGTACCACTCGTCGCGTGAAGTCCATCGGCCGGGGTCAGGCGACGGCTGTTCGGGAGGTTGCCCGAGCCCGCGATGAGTGGGCTCAAAAAACGGGCAAGTACATTCCCATCATCTCGGATGGTGGTCTCTCTGGAACGGGCGATATGGCTGTCGCGCTCGCTATGGGCGCGGATGTCCTCATGATGGGAAAATATTTTGCAGGTTTTCACGAGAGCCCTACGAGTCCCTATAGCAAGAAGGTTAGGGCCGAAGGGAATATGCAGATTTCGGTGACTGTGAAGCCTTATTGGGGCGAAGCTTCAGCGCGAGCCAAGAATGTTCGCCGCTATCAACAAAACGATCCCCGCACCTTTGTGATTGAAGGTGAGGAGGGTTTCGTCTTGAGCAAGGGCTCGCTCCACGAAGTCTTGCCACGAGATCTCAAAGCTATCAAGGGGACTTTGTCCTCTTGTGGTTGTTCAGACTTGGAGCAGTTTCGTAGTGAGGTTATGTTGGAACGTCAGAGCGTGGGCTCTCAACAAGAGGGCGGAATTTCAATTCTGCAAGGTTAGAAAGGGAAGTGAGTACGAACAATGTCGATGGAACAGAATGAGTTAAGAGCACTGATGAGGCTGTTTTTTAAGCCTCATCCCTGGCACGGGGTTTCGCCAGGACCTGGTTTTCCGGCCGAGCTGTCGGTTTTTATTGAGCAGGTTCCAACCGACACGGTGAAATACGAGATCGACAAGGTCTCTGGTTACTTGAAGCTCGACCGCCCTCAGAAATTCTCCTCGCAGTCACCCTGTATCTACGGGTTCGTGCCACGAACCTACTGTGGCCGTCGGGTGGGAGAGTACTCTGCCAAGATGACAAAGACCCCGGGCATTCAGGGCGATGGAGACCCCATCGATATCTGCGTGTTGTCGGAGCGATCGATCTCCAACGGTGATGTTCTCGTCAATTGCATTCCGATCGGGGGCATCCGGATGCTGGACTCGAATGAGGCCGACGACAAGATTATCGCGGTCATGAAGGATGATGCCGTCTACGGCGGCATCAATGACGTGACAGGGCTTCCTGAGCAGCTGGTCGACAGGCTCTGTCACTACTTTCTCTCTTACAAGGACCTCCCGAGCAACACCAAGGCGCGCCGTGTCGAGATTGAATCGGTCTACAGCCGCACAGAGGCGTTGAAGGTTCTCCAGTACTCCATGGATGACTACAAGGAGCACTTCAACAATCCGGACCAGCGCTTTCAGGATCTTATCGAGCACCTGACTCGACGTTAGTCGTCGGCGCTATGCTCTTTGAGAGAGGCTGCCTTCCGGACCGCTGATGTTGGTCCGGAAGGCGAGCCGGTTGGGCCTGTCCTCAGACGATCCATTCGCTGGACTCACAGGCCCAGTCTAGAGTCTCCAGGGTGCGCTGATAGAGTTCCTCGGCCTCTTCTGGGGAGTCTCCCACACAGGTCACACCGATCTTTCCGAATTCGGAGAGGGCGCCAATCATGTGGAACACGACTCCGGTGTTGGACGAACTGTTGTAGTGGAGTCCGGTGTAGGTGACGATGTCGATGAGGTCTTGAGGCAGGAGTCCCTTGTATTTCTCGTTCTCCAGATTGTCTGAGGCGAAGTAGAATTTGGGGATCGATGTACCGCTCTGGAAGGTTCCCGTCTCGCCGTTGTAGCGTCCTCCGGTGAGGAACTGAAGGGTTCTGAAGGGGTGGGTTGTGCCGCCTTTGCGGAGGTTTATCTCCACGGCGTACATGTCCCAGTCGTCCCCGTTTGGCACGGCCAGAAAGTCGATGGAGAGCCGTCCGATGACTCCCGTCTTGGCCAGCACTTCGCCGATGGCGTTTCCGGCTTTGTGCAGAGGCGCGCGGTAGACCGGTCGAGCCGGAAAAGAGCAGCCGATGAACACTTGTCCATCCGGGCCGCCTAGCTTTTGGTCGTGGGTCGAGATCAGTTGGGATTCCCCCATGGGGGTGATTCGGAGTTGGACCGAGGGGGATTCCTTGTCGTCGCCCTCGAGGAACTCTTCGACGATGCCTTCCATCTCGATGAACTTTTTCAGGAAGCTCTCCCAGGTCATGCCGGGGGCTTGATAGCGAGCCTGTAGCGGGATCTCCCGGGCCAGGATCTCGCGGGCCTCCTTGGGGTCGGTCACGCCCTTGAGGCAGTCCAGTGGCATGATCGCGTTGCCTTCTCCAGAGAATCCTTCGTTGATCTTGATCACGGCTTTGCGCAATTTCGGATTGTGCTTCCAGAGCTCGACGGTGTAGTCAAAGATGTCATCGGCGCTCTTGAGGTCCTCAAAACCGTAAGGCATGGGGACATTGGCTTGTCGGAAGAGCTTTCGAGAGCCGCTTTTGGACCCGTGGTGAAGGTGTTTGGGGTCGGGGCCCAGGAGGGGAATCCCGAGTGCCACGGAGAGCTGCTTTTCTATCGGGGTCACATTGAACACGGTCAGGTGTGTGTTGCGGGCGTTTCCGATAGCCTTGCGGATGCGCTTCATGAGAGCTGGTCGCTCAAGGATCTTCTGGGACAGACTCTTGCTGGAGGAGTCGTGGGCGGCGAACATTTCTAGCCGTCGACGAGCGTGGGAGAAGGGGATGCCTGGTAAGAGCTGGAGATAGTAATCCACGATATGGGGATGTATCGGCTCAGAGGTGACAAAAATAACTCTGGTTTTGGGTAGGGAGAGAAGAATGAGGAGAAAGAGGAGACGTTCTTCGTAGTGTCGGACGCCCTTGAGCTTTTGCAGTTCGTCGGCGTCGAGGGAGAGCGAGGGGACGACCAGCACGGTTTGCTCCACGTGGCCGTCCGCCATCAGGTTTTTCCATAGTTCTGGCAGCTTAGCGTAGAGTTCGGCAAACCTTGCCTCCTCCTCCGGTGACCCGGGTGGGGGAGAGTAGATCTCAGCCCAGTTGGGGATCTCCTCCGGTCTGTTCCATCCTATGCCGTTGCGGCTGTTTTCGCTAGATTCTACGGGGTCCTTGGTTGCTGTGCCGCTGTCTAATCCAGTTACCCTGATGTCATTGTGCCGTTTCACTCACACCTCCGAAAGGAGGTCAGTTCCCGGTTTGGGGGAGTGGAACCTGCCGCAGTTTAATCCTCGTCGAGAGGAAGTTGAAGCTCTCCCAGTCCACCTATTTCATATATGGAAACGGGTTTGGAGTAGCCTTTCATATTGACTCTGAGTTTTCCGTCGATTCGAAGTTCGTCACCGACTTGCTCGCAAGTCTGCTTGGAGGCCAGGATCTGGCCGCCGATGGTGAAGGCTTCGATGCGTGCGGTGAGGTTGACGGGGCTGCCAACGACGCTGTATTTCATGCGTTTCTCGGAGCCGATGTTTCCCACCACCACTTCTCCTGTGTTGATTCCGATTCCACAGGCGATGGGAGCCAAGTCCTCTTTGACTAGGAGTTGGTTGAGTTCATCCATGGCCTGTTGCATCTCGATCGCGCAGCACGCGGCCTTTCTGGCGTGGTCACTGGTTTTGACTGGTGCGCCGAAGATGATGAGCAGGGCATCACCGATGATCTCGTCGATAGTACCGCCCCATTTCAGGGCTATCTCGACCATGTAGTGAAGATAGTGGTTGAGGATTCTGACGACCTTTTCCGGACCTAGTTTGTCGGACATCACGGTGAAGCCTCGGAGGTCCGACATGAGGATCGTGACCTCGCGGCGTTCACCTCCGATGTGGAGCTCTTCGGGGTGAGAGAGGACGTGGTTTGCCACGTCGTCGGTGACGTAGCGTCCGAGGACTCGTCGGATGAATTGGCTCTTTTCGCTCAGCTCTTTCTCGCGCTCCAGGAGCAACGCTTGGGTCTGCAAGCTGTCGCGCAGCTTCAGTTCGGTCTCTGAGATGCGAGCCAGATCGGCCATGAGGTCCAATCGCTCTTTTTCGACTTTGTCGCGAGGTTGAAAGTCGAGCACGCAAAGTGTGCCCACGGCTTGTCCATCCTTGATGCGCAGAGGATAACCCAGGTAGAATCGTGTGTAGGGAGGGCCAGCGACATAGGGTTTGTCTCTCCAGTAAGGGTCTTCGCTGGCGTTGAGGACTAGGACCGCGCCTGGTTGGCGAATGGTCTGATCGCAGAAGCTGCCCTCGCGCTCGGTCTGAGTGACACCGCCTAGGCCGCACTGGGCCTTGAACCACTGACGCTTGTCGTCCAAGAGGGCGATGTAGGCGACAGGGGCTTCTAGGAGTTCCTTGGCTAGGCGGCAGATTCGCTGGAAGCGCTCCTCTGGTTCGGTGTCTAGCAGTTCTAGGGACAAGAGGGCTTCTAGCCTTTTTTGCTCATTGAAGACGGGTTGTTTTGTGGCTGGCATCGCAGGCTCATTCTAGGTAACTTCTCTTGAACCTTGATCGATGTTTCCGGAAGAAAAAAGATGACCCCGGATGGTTCCGGGGTCATCTTTTCTTGGGAGCGCTCTCGGTGGCTTATGAGTTGAAGAACGTCTCCTCGTTCTCGGCCATCTTTTTGAGCAGGCCTGCCGGTTCGAAGCGACTGCCGTTGTCTTTGGCTAGGCGTTCGAGGTTCTCAACCACCGTGGCGATGCCGATGGTGTCCATGTGGAAGAACGGCCCGCCCTCAAAGGGTGGGTATCCCAGGCCAAAGACGGCCCCAACGTCTCCGTCTCTGGGGCTTCTCAGGATCTCCTCTTCTAAGCAGTGGGCGCATTCGTTCAGAAAGGCGTAGAGGCAGCGCTCGGAGATGACCGCTCCCTTGATGGCGATCCTCTCCGGATTGGGGAGTTCTCTGTAGACTGATCGGTCAGGGGTTCGCTGCTTGCCGTTGTAGCGATA
>CAZVVF010000258.1:0-6205 GCA_964630575.1 uncultured Burkholderiales bacterium
ACATGATCGGGCGTTCGGTGCCCGGATACGGCTCGATCTTGTCTATGATAGGAGAGTTGACCGAGCGCTATTCGCGAGCCGATACGAATCTCTACGATTTGGGCTGCTCGCTGGGTGCCTGCAGTCTCGTTATGCGCGAGCGAGCACCCCAAGATTGCCTGCTCTACTCCATCGATTCGTCCCCGGCGATGCTGGACGGACTGGCCGCCAAAGTGGTGCCGGGTGATGGACGCTGCGAGATGCACCTCCGGCTGCAAGACATTCGCGAGACGCCCATCGAAAACGCTTCTCTGAGCGTGTTGAATTTTACATTGCAGTTTATCGCGCAATCGGAGCGAGAGGCCCTCTTGAGACGGATCGCCGAGGGGACGCTGCCAGGCGGGGCTTTGGTGCTCTCTGAAAAGGTTTGTTTTCCAGACCCGGGCCATCAACGGCTGCTAACGGAGCTTCACCACTCCTTCAAGAAGGCTAATGGCTATTCTGAGCTCGAGATCGCTCAGAAGCGGACGGCCTTGGAGAATACGCTGATCCCTGAAACCTTGGAGACGCATCTGGAGCGACTGCGAGAGGTCGGTTTCTCTCAGGCCCTGTGTTGGTTTCAGTGCTTCAACTTCGTATCGATCTTGGCGGTCAAGTAGCTCTTGAGCTTTGATCTGAGAAATCCGGCTCAATTCTTAGGGGTCGAGGAGCTTTTTGACGACCTGCGAGCGAGCAAGCGAACCTCTTCCTGGTGCGCGACTTTGCAAGACTGTCTGGCCGAGGCGTTCCGGCTCGACAAGAACGCAAATCTCAAAAAATGGCGAGAGGCCGTCGAGGCGCTCCCACAGGTTGCCCCCACGAAAGTCTGCCTCAGCACTCCGGCGGTGACATGCCGAGGAACGCTGGACCCGGATCAGGCCGGGAGCTTGGAGAGAGGGCTCCGCGCTCTCACTCCCTGGAGGAAGGGCCCTTTCCAAATTTTCGACACCTTCATCGACACGGAGTGGCGCTCGGATCTCAAGTGGGATAGGGTTCAATCCCATTTCCAATTTGAGGGCAAGGACATTCTCGATGTGGGGTGCGGAAACGGCTACTACGGTTGGCGTATGATCGGTGCTGGTGCGCGGCGCGTGATAGGTCTCGACCCTTACTTGCTCTACGTTATGCAGTTTGCCGCTTTGAGGCCCTTTTTTGGGGATGTTCGCCACTACGTTCTCCCGGCTCAAGACACGGTCATACCGCCCAACTTGAGACTTTTTGATACCGTCTTGTCTATGGGGGTTCTCTACCACCGGAAAAGTCCCATCGAGCATCTCCAGTCTCTCGGGCATGCTCTAAAGCTCGGCGGCGAGCTGATTCTGGAGACTCTGGTGGTGGAGGGCGATGATCACCGCGTCTTGATACCTCAGGACCGGTACGCCAAGATGAACAACGTGTGGTTTTTACCCACTTGCAGCCTCTTGGAGAGGATGCTAGAACGCTGTGGCTTCACCGACATCAGAGTGGTCGACTCGACGCGGACGACTGTTGAGGAGCAGCGCTCAACCGACTGGATGACCTTTGAGTCCCTGGCCGATTTTCTCTCACCCACCGACCATACCCGCACTGTTGAAGGGCACCCCGCTCCCCTCAGGGCTATGCTTTTAGCCCGTAAGAGTTGAGTCTTTGAAGAGCCTCTAAGTAGGCTTTTTCTGCCAGTAAACCGAGGCATCCGAGATCGGCTCGAGCGGCTCGTCTATGCGGTGCTTTTCGCGATACTCATCGATAAACTGGCGGCAGCCACAGGGAACGCCGTAGTCATCAACGATGAGAAAGCCGCCAGGTGAGAGCTTCGGATAGAGAATCTCCATCGCATCTCGGGTGGACTCGTAGAGGTCGCCGTCGAGTCTGATGACAGCGAGCTTCTCGATGGGGGCTTGGGCTAGAGTGTCGCAAAACCAGCCTTTGAGGAACTGGACTTGGTCGTCCAACAGTCCGTAACGCTGAAACAGGGCCTCGACGTATTCAAAGGGGATGGAGAGCTGCTGGATCGGAGTCATCAAGAACCAAAAGATGGCGTCCTTGAGATGGAGGCTTGGGTCTGGTTTGGGGAGGCCTTGGAAGGAGTCTGCGACCCAGACTTTCCGGTTGCGGCAGTCGTGGGCTTTGAGGACCCCTCTCATCAAGACGGTCATGCCGCCCTTCCATACACCGGTCTCGATAACGTCGCCAGGCACGTTGTGCTGCAGGACAGATTCGATGCACTCTACGACCTTGAGGGCGTTCTGGTGTCCGCACATGGTGTGGGGGGCGGCGATGGGGTTCATCCAGTTCAGATAGCTGAAAAGGCCGGGGCCATCGAGGTCGAGGTATTCGCTGGCCGTTTTGCCCGAGGGCTTGAGGTAGGCTTCAAACTCCTGGTCGGCGCGACGAAGGAGTTCTTGGCAGGCCTCCAACGAGATCATGACTCGGCCTGTGTGGTCCGGTTTTGTGATCTCGGAACTGCGATAGAGGACGCTGTCGGAGAGTTCGCCTGTGAGGGCACGAATGAGGAGGTCGAGATAGACCTCCTTCAGATTTTGGCTCATTCTGGCTGCTTCTGAGCGAGGTGAGAGGCTACCTTCGCGATGGACTGACTCAGGGCTCAGGGAGCGTTGCGGTTTCTGACGCTGACCATGGTTTTGAGTTCGAGCGTTTCCACGCGGTCGGAATCGAGGTGGTCCTCGGCTTGGAGCAAAAGTTCATAGAGAGAGCCGTAGTCTCCGGTTCGAGTGAGCGAGAGTTCGGTTATGGCTCCCGAGTGCGTGAGGCGCTGGTCTTGGGGCTGAGGATAGTTGGTCAAGTACTCGTCGAGCGTCTCGCCGGTTTCCTGTTCAAAGGCCACCGGCTCCGGTCCGGGCAAAGAGCGTAGGATCTCGCGCTTGCGCAAAAGTCCCGCCTCATCCACATAGAGGATCACGAACTTCTGCCAGATGGGCTTTCCCCGGTCGTTGACTCGGATGGTGTCGTGGAGGTCTTTGCAGCTGAGGTAGGCGACAGAGTTGGTACCTCTGGTGAGGCCGATGGGGTTGCTGGTAGCGAGGTCTCGCTCCAGAGTCCTCATGGCCACTTGCAGTTCACGGAGCAAGGAAGTGTTGATCTCGACCTTGCGCCAAACGTGGGATCCGCGCACATACACCATCGTTAGGATCGCCATCAGCAAGAGCAGAACCGAGCCTGCCACGATGACCTCGATCTGACTGAGTCCCCGATGGCGGCGAGCGCTGGGACAACCCTGCTGCCTATTCCACCTCATTGAAGACTTTCTCGAGTTGGACACGCCCCTCGTCCCAACGGACCGTGACCTGAACCGCGCGCGTGCTCGCGGTGACGATTTTCGTCTCCACGGTGATCGTGAACTCGGCGTTACCAGGATACGGTGAGGGTGGAAATCCACTGCTGGTTGGGTCGGGGACGTTGCCGTCGAACGTCCTGTCGGTATCAGGAATGGCATGAAAGCCGCCGATGTCGGTGATGGACTCCAAGACCGCGTTGCCGAGATTGGAGGCACTCGTTCGTACCTCCGATCGCGACATGAGTCGCAGCCCACCTATAAAGACGGCCATCAGGCTCAGGGTGGCCAGGCCCAAGAGTCCCACGGCGATGATGACCTCAGCGAGGGTGAGAGCAAGGCGCCGCTTTAGCACTGAAGGGGCGGAGCGAGCGGAATGTTCTGGGTTTAGCGAAGCCAATAGCTGACCCCGACCATGGGCTCGCCGTCACCGGACCCCGGGGCGATATCGGACACGAAAGTGATGTTCGTGCCGTTGCCCAAGTAGAGGTCTCCAGGGCGCAAACTCACTCCGGTGACGGGATTGAAGTCCGGTTTGCTGGCTGAGGTTTCGGGGTCTTCGACAACGGCAACCGAGCCCACAATGGTGACCTGGTTGGCCGCGTAGAAGGCTCCCCGTGTATAGATGGCGCCCTGGAAGAAGCTCGAACCTAACTTGTTGTATTCGAAGTTCTCCATCCAGTTGGTCATCTTCACGACGGCGAGATCGATGTCTGCGTCGCTCAGGGCCGAGTATTGGAGCGTGTCCCCCTCGAGTCGGCTCGTCTTTATCCAGACCAACTTGTTGAAGAGGGCATTGCCGATGATGTCGCGGTCTAAGAAGTCACGAACTTTTTGAACCTCAACGGCGTTGGTCGAGGAGTAGGTGATTCCCATGGCTCCATCCAGATTGTGAGCCGGAGCGGATGAAGCCTTGCCTTCGTGACCACGGCGTAGCGCTTTGAACTCCTTGAGCATGAACTCCTGGGCTGGAGAACTGGACTGAGCTTCTATGAGATTGCCCAACTCCCAGAGATTGTTTCTCTCGCTGCCGGTGCCTCGAGCGGGGTGCATCGTCCAAGTGGCAGCCGTGTTGGACATGTAGTTCATGATTCGACCGATATCGCTTCCCCAGTAATCGTTGGGGTCTGTGCTGTTGACTCGATAGCGAGCGGGGTCTCGCATATAGTCAGCCAAGAGTCCGAAGTCTTCCTTCGTCTGCTCCCACTGACGAGACCTCTGTTCGAGACCTGGTCGGGAGGTCAGAGCGTCCATGTAGGCGCTGCCATCAAAGCCTGTCAAACTGACGTTGCCCTCAGAGTAGAGGGCGATGCCGTCGTCACTGCTGGAAACGAACGCATCACCCGAAAAGACCGTGTTTCCTTTAACGTAGACCGATCCCACCCCAGTGATCGAGCCGATCACCGTGAGATCGCCATCGACGTAGAGTTCGGCGTCGTTCAAAACCACGTCTCCAGGCACCACGTAGTCCCCCGATCTGTAGTAGGAGCCGGTCAGCGGTATACCGGTGCCCGGCGGTGAGGGGTTGGAGGACTTGGAGTCTACGATGGCACTGATGTTGATATTCTTGGTGGGAACGGGACTTTGATCGGTAAGAGCTGCGCTGGAGGCCGCTTTGAGATCGGTTGAGATGGCTGCGGGAGAGGGGCTCGAAGAACGGATCGCTCCCTCAATCTTAGCCGTCTCGCCGGGTTCTCGAATATACTCTAGAGGGCGCTTCCCACTCCAAGTGGGCTTGTCGTAGTTGGAAATGATGTCGGCTGCAGTCTGGCTCAAGAGATCGTTGGAGTCTCGCCCGGTTACCGAGATGTTGCCGTCGAGGAAGACCTTTCCCGAGGCGACAACGGCGGCTGCAACCGAGTCGGAGTCCTTGCGCCCGAGCATGCATTCGACCACCTCCTGGTGACCGAGCGCCTCACCGATGATACGCACATAACACGAACCGGCGGGAATCTCGCCATAGGGGCCGGCTATGGGGCTACTCCCATCCATGTTGCTGACACACTCGCCGGGGCCGAAGCGGATGGTAAAGGCTCCGTTGCCAAAGGGAGTTTTTTCTTTGACCGAGTCGGTTCGGTAGGAGGGATCGTCCTTGAGGCGTTGCTGGAGGATCGATAGACCGGATTCGGCGGCGTAGTAAGCCGCTCTTTTGGCGTGATAATCGTGGCTAAAAACGCTTCCCCCACGAGCCGTGAAAAGGGTGGCGGTGACCATCATGACCAAGATGGACGTGATCATCAGGGTCAAGAAGAGGGCGATGCCGCTGCTGCGTTTTTTCACCCTGTCATTCTCGCTGAAAGTTCGTCTTTTGACAAGCTGAAGGCGACACTCCGGGATTTCAAGGAGAGCCTCTCTGAGACTCGCTCAAGGGCTTGCGAACGAAATCGCAACAAACCGTCAACACCCTTTGTCCCAGTTTTCTATAGGTTGGGAACTGAAGAAATTTTCCTTAAGAGGTCTCCCATGCTGATACGCCCCACAAATCGTCACCACTCACTGGCTCAAACCACTAGACCAAGCCAGGCCAGCAAAACGCCTCCCGCCGAGGCCCAAACGGCTGCTGAGAGCGCCGATCTGGGATCCGTTCCCGCCCGCATCGCGAGTGTGAGCCCCGAAGCTGTGGAGGCTGTGAAAAAGGATATCGGTCAGGGCGAGTACGTGGAAGGGGAAGTGATCGTAAAACTTCGCGCCGGTCAGGTGGGACTGTTCAACAGCTTCGCCTCAGAGTATGGCGGCAAGGTGATCGAGACCTTTGACATCCCCTCGGGTGTCTACAAATCCTTCGATGGCGATCTCATTCGTATCAAGCTCCCCGCTGGCATCAGCACCGCCGAGGCCATGGCCGCCATGGGCGAGGATGAACGAGTCGCTTACGCTGAGAGCAACGATATTCAGGAGTTTTACGGTGAGGAAGGC
>CAZVVF010000259.1:0-6195 GCA_964630575.1 uncultured Burkholderiales bacterium
GATCGGAGGCCACCAACTGCAGCATAGACTGCATCCATCCAAGCCTCTGGGTCAGACGGGCCTCGTCACTCAAGGCCAAATTGTGGCTCTCGGTGGTATAGTTGAGCTTGGCCTCGCGCAGTGCCCCAAGGTAGTTCCAATAGACGAGCAAAACGAGTGCGACACTCAAAAACCCGGCCAAAATATTCAGCGGCAACCTCTTCACTTGGGTTGAGTGCGTTCGGCGCCGCCTTCCGGCTCCCCTCGACAAGGAGCCTAGCGATAAACGGATGGTTGCTCCGAGCACTCCAGAATCCAGCGAACAGACTCGAACGACTCGCCAAGAGCAAAAGACATGGAACTCTCACAAGGTCCACTTTAAAGGGAAGAGCAACCCGCGAGGTTCGACTGGGGACAACCGGTCTCAGGTTCGCCTCAAGCGGCCTCTCTGGCGGTGGGGATTCTACCCACGAATCGGAATACACTCTAGGTGACCTACTACAACTTAGCTCTCTTTGCTCTCGCCCTCGGGGGTTTGTATTGCTGGCGCGAACTCCAAGCATCAAAGCTGCGCGAAGGCGCACTCCTAGAGCGATTGGACAAACTGTCCAAAGAAAAGCGGACGCTTCCAGCCGTTCCGGGTCACCTCAATCCTCACTTCTTGTTCAACGCGCTCAACACCATCCGATACTTCGTGCGAACCAATCCCGCATCCGCCCGCGGGCTTCTCCTAGACCTCTCCTTGGTTCTCCAGTCGGCGCTGAGAAAAGACGGTCAGGTCAGCCTGCGCGATGAGTTGGAATCGGGGCGCGGTTATCTGAGATTGGAAGGGGCTCGCCTCGGACCCAGACTGGAGATCGTGGACACCATTTCCGAGTCCGATCTCGACCAACTCATCGAGACCCACATCCTTTCCCATTTGCTCGAGTCCCTCGTGAAAGGTGTCGCCGAGCGCCCCAATGGGGGGGTCATTCACCTGGACTTTCGAAACCGCCGACTCATCCTCGAAGCTGATGGGCACGCCTCTCTACCGAGTGAGGTCGTGAAGACCCTGGGCCCAAACTTGCAGATAGCCAGAGAGGAAACCACACGCTTTGAATGGAGCCTGGAGCAGACATGAAAATTCTCATCACCGACGACGAATCTCCCGCTAGAGAAGAACTGGAGTTCATGTTGAAGCAGCAGCTCCCAACAGCCGAGATTCAGCAGGCCTGCGACGGCACAGAGGCCCTACGGCGCCTCGACGAAGAACAATTCGACATCGTCTTTCTGGACATCCAGATGCCGGGCCTCGACGGGCTTGAGGTGGCCACCAAACTCCTGGAACAACAGAATCCCCCTCGAATCGTCTTTGCCACCGCCTACTCCGAGCATGCTGTGGAGGCCTTTCGGCTCAGTGCGCTCGACTACATCGTGAAACCGATAGCCGAAGACCGTTTGCAGCAAACCATCGAGAGGCTTCAAGAAGACAGCGATCAGCGCGACGGATTCGAGAAGCTTCTCTGGTCCAGGAGAGAGCGAAAATTGTGGGCCGAGGCATCCGAAGACCGGTGGGTCCTACTCGATTTCTCCGACATCCAATACATACAGGCTCAGGACAAAAAGGTCTATGCCGCAACCGACGGCTATCCCCTATTGCGGGTCCGCCGCACCCTCAAGGAGCTAGAACAGGAGATGGGGCCTCAAGGGTTCCTGCGCGTTCACAAAGGCTACCTCGTGAATCTGCGCAAAGTCAAAGAGATGAGCGCCTGGTTCTCTGGCTCCTACACCCTAATTCTCGACTCAGCGAAAAAGACGGAAGTCCCTCTTTCCCGGCGCTTTGTAAGCAAGTTTCGCGAAGCCACAGGCTGGTGATGCCAAGACCCACAAAGGAGGCTCAGCCCATCTCACTCCAAGCTCCATGATAGGGAAATAACAGGTCGTTCGTTTTTCGTGACGAAGGCCTTATGGATGTCGCGTACACCTGCCACCGGAGACATGAGATCGGCCATGAAGGATGCCGTTAAGCGCTCTAAGGGAAACAAGAAGAAAGCGCTTGACTCCAAGCAGCGCTGGAAAGAGCAGGCCAAGAAAAAGAGAAAAACAGTGTCGCTTCTCGCTCTCTGCGCCCTGGCTCCACTCGCCCTTCTCTGCCTGCTCTATCCGCTGCACACGTTAGGCTATTTTAGGCTGTGGCAACCCACCGCCCTATCGAAAGCTCTGGCCAACCCCGGACAAGCCGAGAAACTGGATCTCACCGCCCAATTTCTAGACGAAGTGCCTCCCGACATCGCAAAGCTCACAAACCTCAAACGGCTCACCTTGGACTCCAACCAACTCGGCACGCTCGGTGACTCCCTCTGGAAACTCCAGAAGCTTCAGGTCCTCAACCTGAACAACGTCGACATTCGCACAATCCCGCCAGAGATCGGTGCTCTCACGGAACTTCGGGAACTCTCCGTAAGCAACAATCAGATCTCTGAACTTCCCAAAGAGCTTTTCAGCCTCAGCAAGCTTGAGGTCCTAACGATCAACAGCAACGCCTTAACGAGTATCCCACCCGACATCAAAAAGCTCAGCAACTTGAAGGTTCTGAACCTGAAATACAACCGACTGACAGCCGTACCAGAAGAGATAGCCTCGCTCAAGTCTCTAGAGCAACTCTCGCTCACGGGCAACGCGATCGGAACAATGCCGAACCTGTCTGGTCTCAAAAATCTCAAGAACCTAGCCGTCAGAAAAACTTCCCTCACCCCAGGCCAGGTCAAGGTCATAAAAAATCAACTCTCAACGGAAGTAACGGTCAAATCGTAATGCTCAAGCTCGCTAGAAAACAATCGGGATTCACCCTCATAGAACTCATGATCGTTATCGCCATCATCGCCATACTGGCTGCGATCCTCGTCCCCAATATGGTCAGAGCTCGATCTCGAAGCCAACTGACCGCCTGCACCTCGAACCTGCGCAACATTGGCACCGCACTCGAGATGTACAATGTAGACTTCAAAGGACGTTACCCCGCAGCACTCAGCGACCTCACCCCTCAATACCTCAAGACGATCCCAGAGTGCCCTACAGCAGGCTCCGACTCTTACAGTGATGGCTTTACCAGCAACGCTTTACCGGATCGATACATCGTCTTTTGCGAGGGTAGTTTCCACGCCGGATTCACCGGTACAAACTATCCCATGTACACCGCGGCAGAGGGCCTCATCGAGAGATAGTTGAGCCGAGGCTCTACTTCAGATTGACCCACAGGATCTCTTTCGCCACGTATTGACTCGGCTCTTTGATGCTCGGTCGACTCGCGCGAGTGCCGCTCATCACCGACCCCATGAGCTGCCCAAAGGGGCTTTTCAAAGTGGACTCTGGCTGAGCCGCCGAACGCTCCTTGCCTTGGGTTTCCAAAAACAGAAGGTCGATCTCTTGGGAGGTCCCGATGACCTTGAAGCCCTCCTGTCCGCTTCCCCCATCAAACGCACAATCCACGTGAAGTGTCTGGCCGGGCGACAGTTTCTTTTGGGCTTCGGCAGCGTAGGGGTAGTGAACCTTGACAGCACCATCGGGGGTAAAATTCAAGACCGAGACATAGAGTGGCCCGCTGCTGTTGTTCTTGATCTTAAGAAGAGCTTGGTCTCCAGCGGCAAAGGCAAAGTTCCCGTCGGGATCCGGTTGACCGCCGTTCGGCTGGAAGCTCGCCAAGGTGCCCTGAGCGAATCTCCCAGGAACGATCTCCACGTCGAGACTTTGAGGCAGGTTTACCATTCGGGTCAAATACAAGCGGCGAGCCTCGCCCCTCAAAGCGCGCCGAATGGTAGCCGGCTCTGAGGTGGGAGCCAGGATATCGCCTCCGGTGGCGCGTTCCAACCGAAGCTTGCCGCCCTCGTTCCAGGCCAAGACCGAGGCATCCGCGCCCCGACTGACCTTCTTGACCACAGGGTCTTCGGTCAACTCCGAGAGCGATTCCGCCGCGGGGTCAAAAAAGATGGGAAGCTCGACTTGACCAAAGTTCTGTTCGGTGACCCAGCCCACCGCAGAGCGAAGATCGTCGGGCTTGCCCCCACTCACCTGAGCCGTCGCTCTGTAGAGGTCGGTTCCAGCTTCTTGAATGACAGCCTCGGTGAGAAACTTCGCTTTGTCCTCAACGGACTTCGCCCCGACCTGGTAGAGAGCGACCTTGGTTCCAGGCGTGAGTCCAAGAAGCTTACCTCGGTCCAACACGATCGTCTTCTGCTGAACCTCAAGGACCGAAATCGAAGCTTGTCTAGGCTTGGCGGTGCCCCCAAAAAGGACCATATCTCGGTCACCTTCCGACACCGGATTCTGGTCATAGAAGTAGGGAGTTGAGGAGACCAGACGCATCAGGTCGTGATAGTTTGAGTCGGGCCCAAGGCGCGGGTCTTCCAAAGCCGTCACGAGAGCGTTGGTAAAGTCGCCTCCGTGGGAGGGGTCTTCCTTGGCTGTTTGGCGCGGTCCGCAGGCACTCAGAACAACCCACCCCTCGTTTCCTGCGCCGTGTCGCGTGGCCTCGAGGATGGCTGGATTCTTGACCGTGGGAGCGACCGGCGCGGAGCGATACTTGAGGTTCGTGCGTTCGATTTTACCCAGAGCGTTGGCCGACCGACTGATGGTACCGGAGTGACAGCTGTCAAAGAGAAAGATCACAGAACCTGGGCCATCCCCGTTGGGCCTCACCTTCTGGACGGCTCTCTGCAGAGCCGTCTCAAAGAAGTCGTCCCGGACAACCTTGTCGGCGAAGCTCGGATCGCTCGGTTTGGGAGCGTCGATCGCGACCAAACACTCGTCGAGACCATCGTCTTCGGGATCGTACTGTTCGAAGACAGCCCCTGCTGGCGGTTGCCGATTGGCTGTGGCAAACCCGTGACCCGCATAGTAGAAGATCAACGTTTCTCCAGGCTGCGCAGCATCGATGAGAGCGAGAATCCCATCCTGAATTCCATCGCGAGTAGCCTGTTCCTGAGGTAGGACCACCAGCTTCTCAGCCGGAGTACCAAAACGCTCCATTAGCGTTTTGCGCAGCCGTGCGACATCCTTGGCGGGTCCATCCAAAGGACTCCAGGCGTCAGGATTTTGGTAACCACCCACGCCGACCAAAAGACCTCGGACCACAGGCTTCGGCTCCGCCTGAGCGCCGCTGAAGCTCAGCAGGCTCAGCGACAACGCCAGAGTCGCCCTCACGGCGCTTCCACGGGTCAGCCTATAGTATCTCGAGAGTCGGTTTCGCATCGTTATCTCCAGTCTCCGATCAGCAGAAAGGCCGCCCAATGGTAGGGATGCCTGGTTTGTTTGTCTTGAATGAGAACCTTTTGAGCACGCTGGATCGCAGCGGCTGGAGTGGCACCCTCTCGCAAAGCTCGATAGTAGTTCTCCATCAAGGTTTTGGTAGAGTCGTCGGAAACCTTCCAAAGGCTCGCGGTAACCGTGGGACACCCGGCAAAACCGAAGGCATCGGCCAGTGTCGTCAACTCCCCTTGTGCTGAGGGGTCCTCCCCTAGAGCCGTCTCACAGGCCGAGAGCGTGACCATCCTCACCTCGTCTAGGTCGAGTCCGGCGATCTCTCCGATGTCGAGTTTATCACCTTGGCCCAAGACCAGATAACTGAGATTCGGATCGTCACGATTGAGTATCCCGTGTGTGGCCAGGTGCAGATACTTGACCTTCATTCCGGCTTTCACGTGGTCGAGCGTCGCGTCGTCTTCGATCAGCACTTTGGAATTCGAAAACAGTTCTGCGATCGACCGAGCCTCAAGCGCTGCCCCTGGTAAACTTCCGTCGGGGTTGCCCACCACCAGAGTCCCCCCACTCGAAGTCTCGGGGCTGCGGGAGAGCCGTTCCAAGTCGGTCGACTTAAGAAGGGTCACCACTTGCTTTCGCTCGATCAAAAAATCCAAGCTCTCGCCCGACTGCCGCGCCAGAGCTTGCAGCGGGACATTCATCAAAGCGCCCGAGGGAATAAAGGCCACCACCTCATAGGGCTCGATGTCCTCGGCGATAGGCTCCACGATATACTTGTAGAGCTCGACGAAAGCTTCCAACGAGCCTTCCGCCGACTTAGCGGGGGTGGCCTGCAGCACAACCCGCCCGGCTCGGTCTCGCATCCCGCGGTTCTTGCTCCGGAGAAGACCCGTGCGAGCCTCTTGAGCCAAGGTCTCAATGGCCTGTTGGCTCACAGCGACCTTTTTGATCTTCAACTCCTCGCGAGTCAGCACAAACAGA
>CAZVVF010000260.1:0-6104 GCA_964630575.1 uncultured Burkholderiales bacterium
CTAGCCAGCAGAGAGAGCAAAGAGACCAAGGACAGCCAAACCTATCCTTGGTGCCTGGCGAAGTTACCCGTCTGGAAACTCGCCAACGGAACGAACGCCACCTTTGAGCAGCTCGTCGAAGCCAAAGAAGCTCACGGCTTCCTCCCCTACTCGCTGGCCCATTACGCCAACCAAGCCCTCGAGGAGTTTCCCGTTATCTGGTTGTCAGAAAAAGACATCCATTCCGATATGAAAAAGAGACTCCGTCTGCGCAACGTCACACGCCGACTCAAAAGCCTTCAAGAGTCCAACCGCAATCGCGACAAGTGGCGCTCCAGTCCCATGGAACCCAAGCTTCGCAGCAGGGGCTATCTGGCTTACGGCGACGTCAAAGAGGTAGGAATCGAAGGCCAAGTAGGAATACGCAAAACCGATACGCCAGCTTGCATAAGGCTGATCAAAGAGGGCTGCTTGATCAGCGAGATCTTCCCCAGCGGTTGGCCCCTCGGGGTCGATATCATTGTAGAGGCCGACTTCCAGCCGACTCCAACCTTCGACGGAGTCCTTCCAGACCAGACGCTTGAACGGGCCATACTCAGTGCTCTAAAACCCATTCCAGAACTCTTCGAAAGAGTAGCCAAGCCGAGTCCCCTCGATTTCTTTTGGTCCAAGCCGAAGGCCACACTCAGGATTTTGAGCGACTACTTTAGGGTCCTCTCTCAACCGAGCCCCTTGTGCTTTCTTCTGCAGGCCTGCCAGCTAACCGTTCAAGACTCGCAAGCCTTGGAAGACGAATTCGGCTGGAAGAGCCTCGCCCTTCAAGAGGACAGCCCCCTGCTCGATGTGCGATGGCTCAAAACTCAATCGGGACACCAGCGCTCTCTGCGCGAAATCACACGAGACCTCAAGACTCGACCAAGCCTCTCCTTAGCCGGGTCCGAGAAAAAGACTCTGGAGCACCTTCTAGGGAAGGAATTTCTAGCCCAAACCATCATCTGCGAGGATTCTGAGACTCAGCCAAATCAGCAAAAAGGCCAATTCGAGCCCGATGAAAGTTGGCTTGAGGAGGAGCTCTTTCTAGCCGCGGTTCGAGCTGAATTGCGCGCTCTCAACCCAAAGAGTGGAGACACCATCGTCTCCGACATTCGCATGAGTCGACTCACCTTCACAGATGCTCTCGGCCGGGAAGCTATCGGTCTAGACTCCTCCGGGTTTGTGCTGCTCAACAGAACGCATCCCCTGATCGTCGAGAGTCTCGATCACTATCGCGATGAGCCGAGCATCCTTCTGCTCTTGTTGTCCGTGCTGATCAGTACCCTCAACCGCGACTCCACCAGAGTCAACAACGACGACGAGCGCGCTCTCCAGGAGGCCCTACTCGAACACGCCTTCCGCCAAAACACGCTTCCAGAGTCTCGCAAGGCTAAGAACTGTGGTCAGCCGTGCGGATATCTCGAGCCCTTCTGCCCCTCTGGCTACGGGACAGGTTGGGCCAACGACCCAGCAGGCTTGGGGCTGCGATTCTACCTCGAAGAACCAACCCCACAGACTGTTCCCCTCGTCGTTCTGGACCTCGACTCACCTCGAAAGGATGGTGGGCACGACTTTCTCTTTGAACTGCCAAACGATCTGCTAGACGGCAAGCGGCTCAAGATCTGGGCCTGCCTGGTGGACCAGAACAGCGGCCACCTTTGTCACTTGGCCGGCTCTCCCCGGACCTTCGCGCCAAGAATCGAGCAGCCCAAGTCTCCCTTCGGCTGGCTCGAGAGCGTCACTCCACAGGGGCTGGTCACGGGATGGTGCCTCGACCCCAACCAACCTCAAGCCCATCCCTGGGTGGAGTTCTTCCTTGACGGGAACTACATCAACGGTGAATTTGTTGGTGGATGCCGCGCCAACCTTCCGAAGCCAGAGGTGCTTGAGATTACAGGCTACCAAGGCGACCACGGCTTCAGCTTTCAGGTTCCTGAGCAACACAACGATGGCTCGCGGCACCAAATTTGGGCCTATACATTCGACCTTGAAAAGGTCTCTACGAATCCGCTCCTCAAAGGGGCCCCCCTGAGCTACGGCTCTAGAAGTTCAGCCCCTACAGTGGACCCAAAGGACTTGGCGGTCGCGCAGCGCGTGGCCCGAGAGACCCAACGAGCGGCCCTTCTCGTAGCCCGATGCAAAGGCACCACCAACAGCGGCAAACGCTGCAAGCGCCCCCCCAAAAAAGGCTCTCACTTCTGCTATCAACACCAACCTGATTAGGGGGTGGTTCCACCCAACCCAGCGCCGGGGGTTTTCGAAGATGTCGCTGTGAAAGGCTCCAAGCAACGATGGGACAGCGACCAAGGGGGCAGCTGAAAAAGACCAGAAAGAGCCCAGCCATGGTGGCTCAGAGAATCGAGAGAGATCCCGAGTTTCTCTTGTCCTTAGAGCGCGTCTGAGAGGTGACATCGATCGATTGGCCCCAAATCCGCCGCCACAAAAGAGCGAACGGAAAGTCCGTGATCCGCGCCTCCGGGCGAACCCGGTAGAAATCCTCGTAAGGACCCTTTGTGCTCTCCGGCATCAGGCCAAAACAAAAGATGTAGTCACGCCCGGTCGGGTCGATAGGTCGCAGCCAGCTTTTGATCCGGCCGAACCGAAGGTCGATGAGGACCGGCTTGTCATCGACAAAGTCCAGTCTAAAAAAGCCTCGACTGAACCAAAGCAATCGCTTTCCTGCCGGTCCTTTGCCGAAATCCTCAAACAGATCAGCGTTCTTGGGCACCCGTTGCCAATCGATACGGCGCTCCTTTGAGTCGAACAGAGAACTGTTGGCGATCCAGACATCCTCGCCGCTATCGGCATAAGCGAACCAGAGCACGCTGTTGAAGGGAGAAGCCACGCTCATAATCTGGTTGTAAGCGATGCCTTGTGACTCCAGCGATGTGACGAAGCGGTCCATCACAACGAGCTTTGAGCCCAGCGTGAGGAGGAGATAAAGGGTGCTGATCAGCAGGGCCAAGCGAGCCCCGTTGGGCCTTGGGTCTCGACCGCCTCGGCCCGCCCAAACCGACCACAGCGTTCCTGCGAGAAGGGGCAGCGTGTACAGCGGGTCGATGATAAAAATGGAGCCTATGCTCACCGGGTGATCGGAAAAAGGCAGAAAGACCTGAGTTCCGTAGGTCGTCAAACTGTCCAGCATCCAGTGCGTGTTGAGTCCCAACCACACGAAGATCAGCCAGCGACGCCGCGAGAGTCCATAGTCGCGAAACAAGCGCTCGAGAAGAAGGGCCAAAAAGGGAGTGATGAGGGTACAAAAAAAGAGTGAGTGAGTCACTCCTCGATGAAATCCAAGGGCTTGAGGACCGTTGAGCCAAGGGCGCGCAAGGACATCCAAGTCCGGGAGTGTGCCCATCAATCCGCCCAGTAAAAAGGCCCCCAATCCAAAACGTTGAGGGCCGCCATTCCGGTTGGAGCCGCCGACCGGCTTGAGGGTCGCTTCACCGAGCGCCGCTCCCAGAACAAACTGAGTTACCGAATCCATAGCCGCATCCTCACAATCCTCATTTCACTCCTGTTGAACCGAATCCGCCCCTCGCTGTCATCTCGATCTGAGCCTCACGAAGCGTCACGGGATAGACGGGAGCAAAGGTCATTTGGGCGACTCTGTCTGCCACTTCGACCTGGAATTGCTGCCCACTGAAATTGTGGAGGATGACCTTGACCTCTCGACGATAGAGATGGTCGATCGTCCCGTGGTGAGCCACGATACCACGACTGGCCAGACCACTTCGACCTCGAATGCGGGCTTCCCACCCAGGCTCGAGTTGCATAGCCCACCCCAGACTCACCAATCCGGTCTCACCATGGGCCAGGCTCAGCGGGGCGGCCGCGCGGAGATCGAAACAGGCATCCGTCTCGTGCGCTCGGGAGGGAAGCTGAGCCTCGCTTTGCAGCAGTTGAATGAGAACTTGAAGTCGAGGGAGTTCGAGCATACCTTACGAGTACCGAAGCCGACTGGGCAACTCCTCCCTAACCAGCACCGGCCTCAGAAATTGTTCAGCCCTTGCAGCGAGCCCAAAATCTGAGGTTCAGCGACAAGGACTCCATCCACCGCGCCACCAAGCAGAGAGGATGAGTCAAAAACCCACTGTTTTTATTTCCGGAGCGAGCCGTGGCCTAGGCGCTGAAGCCGCCGTGGCCGCCGCCCAACTGGGCGCCAACCTCATTCTTGCAGCCAGGAGTGAAGAGGGCCTACAAAACACCGCCGAGCGAATCAAAAAAGAGGAAAAGGGCGGGTCCATAACCCTTATCGTCGGCGACCTCTCGCAGCGCGACTTCTGCGCTCGAGTCGCCACCCAAGTGAGCGGAGCCGGGCCTCTCGATGCGGTTGTTCTCAATGCCGCCCGAATCGAGCCCATCGGCATGGTTGAAGACCTCGATGAAGAAGAATGGCTGCAGTGCGTGCAGCTGAATCTGGCCTCGCCATTTCGACTCGCCAAGAACCTTCTACCAGCCCTCAGCGCCAGTCAAGGACGTCTCGTTACCATCGGAACAGGCGCCGCTACGACTCCTATCCCAAGCTGGAGTGGGTACTGCGCCAGCAAAGCTGCCCTGTTGATGCTAACCCGAGTGATCGCCGCGGAAAAACCCGATATCACAGCCTTTTCCTTTGCCCCGGGCGTGGTGAACACGGGCATGCAGCAGATCATCCGAGACCGTAAGGATGTGATGCCTGCCCAGTTGGCCGAGTATTTCTCCGGGCTTCATGAGTCTGGACAACTCGAGCCACCCGAAGTGCCAGGTCGGGCCCTCGCTTGGTGCGCTCTCCACGCCCCCCGGGAGTGGAGCGGTCAGGAGGTTCTCTACTCGGACCCGGCACTGGTAGAGAAAGTACGAAAGGCCTTCGGGTAGAGTCCCCAGAGAACAAAAAAAGCCCCCTGAGTACCAGAGGGCTGCGATATGGGAGGGTATCGTTTACTTACTTAGAGAGCCCGTTCCATCTGTTTCTATCCGGGTTCTGAGGCATCGGCTCTACGCCTAAATCTCGCTCAAAATGTCCGGTTCGCCGGCAACCTCTCTCACGGAGATGTTGTTCCATTCGTATTTGTCCAAAGCGTATTCAACGAGGACTACAAAAAATTCTCGGCTAAAAATTGTGCGTAACGTTTCCACTGTACCTCCAGTGATGACCACCTGTTTAGTTCACTTGTATGCTATCGCTTGAGGCTCAGGGTGACTTGTAAAAACCTGCTAACTCCAGTGCCCACCTCACAGAGAGAGGTCTGACTCGACAAACCTGCGCCTCTTTTCCCTTGCCCAGGGAGAGCTTCTCTAGGGTCTAGCTGTCGAGGTCGACGAAAAGGTCACGCGTATGGAGACGCTTGAGCGCCTCAAAGAAGTGTTCCTCATCGCCCGGTTCAAGACACTCCCAGGTGTGACCCATCAGGCGCTCGGTATCTCCCAGGGGTAAGGGAACCCAAACGGGCTTGGCAAAATACTCTCGTAGACTCTCCCGTAGCGAGCGATCGCGAACGTTGATCACGAGTTTGCCCTCCCAGTCGATCTGTCCCAACGGGAACTCGCTCTTGCGACGCCCCTTTGAGGTCCTATGAAAGCCGTAGAGCATCATCCCGAAAACCTCGCAAAGAGGTAAGACAGATAATCGTACATCGACTTGTCGAAATCAAAAAGGTCTTGGTGCGTCCAGATCGGCTCCGTACAATCGTCGCGACCCAAGTAGATCGCAACCGAGCGAGCGAAATAGCGAACCGGGTCCACAGACGCGAGTTCATCCACAAAGTCTGCGCCGTTGTAGCCACTGCAGGAGGACTCAAAACAGGCCAAGACGGCAGCGGCCTTTCGGCTGCTGAACTCGTCTCCACCCTGGGCGTGATCGAGCGCGTGGGCAAAGTAGTAGAGCGCTGGATGAAAAAAGCGAGGTTTCTCGGTTAAGCAGCGACGGTCGATGAGGCAGGTCCTACTCTTGACGAGGTAGGCGCCGTCTACCGGAAAGTCATCTGGGTCGAGCCCCATCTCGAGCAGTTCGGGAAAGGTCGAAAACCCTCTCTCATCGAGAATATGGATCTTGACCTTGGCCCGCGAACACAAGCGAATAGCGCCCAGTCCGAAGCGGCTCAGGAGTCGTA
>CAZVVF010000261.1:0-6082 GCA_964630575.1 uncultured Burkholderiales bacterium
ACCGTGCCTGACGGAGTTCCCTTTCGCACGGCAACGCCCGGCCACCCAGAATCGAAGCCTGAGGTGAAGACGCTGACAAAAGACGGCGTCCCCTTCCAGCAGTTGAGTTGGCAGATCAAAGACGAGACGGCCTATCAGTTTAGCGCCATGGGACCCAAGACGGTCAGTTTGCTCAAGAGAATCGAAGTCTCGTCTTTCCAAGATTGGGCTGAGGTCAGCGACTACGTTCAGAAGGACTGGCAAGCTCACAGTAAGCTCAACGAAGGGCTGATCCTTCGAGTCGCGGGTTGGTTGCCAGCATCCGGTGAGGTCGCCGAGCGCGCCTCGGCCCTGATGAAAGAGCTCAACAAGTCGCGCAAAGTCGTGAGCTTCTTGGACGATGAGCCGGTCTTTCACGATCCCGGACGGGTCTTTTTAGAGGAGTTGACCTCCCGTGGAGATGCCGCTCTCTTGTCCTCAGTGGCCTTGTCTTCGGCCGGTATCGCAAACATTCCAGTGCTGACCTTTGGGGTCAACACCCGAAGCCTCGAAGACGAGCTTCCCATCCCTGAGAAGATCAACAAGATTGTGCTGGAAATCCCAAGGGCCGACGCGTCCTCGCTCTGGTTCGACCCCCAGGCGCCCGGTTTTGTGCAGGATACCCTGCCTGGAAACACTTCCGACACAGCAGCGCTGAGTTGGGATCCACGCTTTGAGGGCGGGCCAAACAAACTCGTTGACCTCAAGCTGGCTTCGGCCTTTGAGAATCGCGAAGAGTTGGCGGTGGAGGGCCGTTTGGAGCGGAGCGGACGCGCGGAGCTGACGGTACAGTTCGATCGATACGGCTCTACAGCCCTGGACTCCAGGCAGGCCGCCCGAGATATTTCGGAGGGCGCTCGAGATGCTCGAGACCGAGCCCTGAACGCCTTTTTTAACAACACCACGCGCTCCTATGGGCCAAGAGCTCGCTTGCTGGGGCGGTACTTCGAACTGGAGCCAGAGAGCGCGGACCCCTTCACCTTGTCCTTTACCGTGGCGGTGCCGGATTTCGCCCAGATTCAAGACGGGACGATGCTGGTGCCACTACCGCGCTTCTTGTCTTCGAGTCTCAGAGCCGCTGCTCGAGACCGAAATCGTAAGACACCCTTGGTGTTTGAGCAGCCCTATCAACAGGATGTCCGTATTCACCTCATCTTCCCAGAGGGGAGCGAGGTGACAACAGTGCCGGAGTTCATTCAAAAGAAGACCCCAGAAGCCGAATTCGTAGCCACGGGTCGTGTTCAGGGGAATGAGGTCTGGTATGTCGGTCGCCTCACCGTTTTTGACCCGTGGATCGAAGACGAGGCGCTTTCGAGAGGCATGGCCACGCTGGATGCTGCTCTCAAGAGTGAAGATACGATCTTGAAGGTTGAACTGCCGAGAGGTGGCTCTGCGGCAACGACCGTCGAAGAGATCTTAGAGGACGAGGATTGAGAGTCTCGGCACCAGCCAAGATCAACCTCACGCTGGAAGTGACTGGAGTGGAAGCGAACGGCTATCACACTCTCGATACGCTTTTCGTTTGGCTTGACCTCAACGACGATCTCGAACTCGAGAGAGCTGACCGAACGAGTCTGGTCTTAGCGGCCGAGGGCGTGAGCACGGAGTCGGTGACCACGGATGGCGAGAACTTGGTGCTCAAGGCTCACGCCGCTCTAGAGAAGGTCTGTCAAAAGGCTCTGCCTACTAAGTTTTCCCTGACCAAGAGGATCCCCGCCGGTGGTGGGCTCGGAGGTGGAAGCGCTGATGCCGCAGCGGCTCTGGTTGGAGTGAACCAGCTCTATGATCTCGGTTTGACTCAGGCCCAGCTCCTAGAGGTTGGCCGGGGCTTGGGGGCCGACGTGTCCTTCGGGTTGGTCGGGGGGATGGCTCGGGGGACCCACTATGGCGATCGCCTGACTCCGCTCTCGCTAGAGCGCGAGCTTTTGGAGGCCCGAGTGTGTCTCGTGTTACCGGGTTTGTTTTGCCCCACGCCCACGGTCTACAAGGATTGGGACAAATCACCAGTCCATGTGGCCCGGGGGGCGACGGAACGGTTTCTGCAGGCAGCTACGCCGGCCAGGAAATATCGTGAGATCGCCAACGACCTCGAAGAGCCGGCTCTGCGTCTCTACCCTAGCTTGAGGTCTATCAAGAAAAAAATGCAATCGTTGGGTCTGGAGGGGGTATGTCTCTCTGGCAGTGGATCCACATTTTTTGGATTCGTGCCCCCCGACGCTGACCTGGAGAGGATCGAGCGCGAGTTCGCCGCTCTCGAGGCCAGGGTCGTGATCACGAAATTGCGGGAGGAAGTCCGTTTTGAGCTCGTTACCTGAGGCCGTAGAGGCGATTTTGCTCGCTGGCGGTGAGCTTGATGTCCCTGCTGGCGAAGAGTATCGAGGGAAGGGACTCGTTGAGGTTGGAGGGGTGCCGATGGCGGCACGCGCCCTGAAGGCTTTGGAGGAGTCCCCGGCAGTATCGCGGGTGATCATGGTGAGCCCGGTAGAGGAAGCCGAGCTCGTTGACCCGTGCTGGAGTGCGGTCGATGTTGTTGTCCCGGCTGGTGAGCGCTTGATCGATTCTTTCAAAATCGGTCACGAGGCGGTTCAGGATATGGATTCCCCAGCGATGGTCGTGGCTGGGGACCTTCCTCTTCTGACCGCTGAGTCGGTCACTGATTTTGTGGAGAGATGTCGTCTGCGTACTGAGGTTTCCATCTGGTACGGCTTTTTGAGGAAGAAGAATTCTGAGGCCGGATTCCCTGGGGTCCGTCATACCTACGCCAAGCTCGCTGAGGGCACGTTCTGTGGGGCGGGGCTTTTTATGAGCAGACCCAAAGCGCTCTCCACGGTCTACCAGGCTATGACCGACATGACTTACGCCAGGAAGAATCCGGCGAAACTGGCCTCCATGCTAGGTTGGGGAACGGTCTTTTCCTATCTTTTGGGTCGCTTGACTGTGGCTGAGGCTGAAGCAGGGATGGCTAGACTTTTGGGAGGCACTCCTTCTGCTGGGATCGAGTCCCCCTATCCGGAAACGGCCTTTAACGTGGACGACCCTGAGACTCTTTGTGAAGCTCGAAGGTATTTTAACGAACTCTAACCGTAGAGTGAAAGTGTCCCATTACAACACCTGGGATCATGATTTCGGAGGATTATGTGAAGATCATTTCAACAGACAAAGCACCGGCCGCTATTGGGCCATACAGTCAGGCCATTGAACACAATGGAATGGTCTACTGTTCCGGGCAGATTTCCCTCACCGCAGCAGGCGAGGGCCCGATAGGAGACACCGTCGAGGAACAGGCGGTGCAGGTCATGAAGAACATCAAGGCTGTGCTCGAAGCCGCTGGTACGTCGCTCGACCGCGTGGTGAAGAGCACTATCTTCCTCACCGACATGAACGATTTCGCGGCCGTCAACAAGGTCTATGGTGAGGCTCTGGGCAGTCATAGGCCAGCCCGCTCCACAGTTGCCGTAAGCGCTCTGCCCAAGGCGGTTAAGGTCGAGATCGAGGTCATGGCCGCGGTTGAGTAGTTTTGCCGAAAACCCACTGAATGTAGAGTTTACAATTCTCGACGGGAAACTTCACCGTGAAGAATTGCAGTTTAACAGGCAGCCGAGCCCGCACATCTTGTATTCGACCCTTTACGAAGATGCTGTCTCCAAACCGTTCCCCGACCGAGGCAAAGAGGGCCTGTCTATCTTTGTCGGTCGGGCTGAGCAGTTTCTCAAGTCCGAGGTCCCTCTGCTTTGGCAATTGGAGAAAAAGCGTGGTCGTCAACGGATGGTCGTCGTTACGAATCTGCGAGGGAACGGCTTTGTTCCGGCATTCAGGAAGGTCGAGAGCAGTCTGGGCGACCCTCTTCTGGTTCCCGTGAGCTTTTTGAGGCGTCGCGGAAAGCGTTGGGATAGCCTCGACTTTTTCTCTCACGGAACTTCGCGCAGCATGGAGGGCGCGGCACCACGATTGAAGCGACTGAAGCAGCGTGGGTGGGAGCTTGTGGCCGACAGACTGAGTCAGACGGACCGCGCGATCAAGTCCAAGTATTTTGAAACACTGGAACTCGAGCGCGGCGAGATGCAGGCATCCTTTCTCGATGGTTTGGCCAACTGTAGACTCTCTGCAATGGTTGGTATCGCTGGTCAGTGTCTGCAAAAGCAGCATCTGGGCGGTCTGTTGCAAGAGGACTTGCTCTCCCAGATCCTCGTGGCCACGCAAGCTGCCGCGGCTCCCGTTGCGAATAGCGGATGGAGGTTTCTCAGCAAGCGGCGCTCCGCGGCTGAGCTTCTGCTCGCCGCAGAAGGTGAGCAGTGGGTCGAGGAAGGCAGTACTCTCGTTGGGCAGGCCCTCAAGGGGGAGCGCAAGAGTGAGTTCTGCGTATCGAAGATACTTCAACGGTTGCAGTGTGAATTTCAGGGCAAGTTTTTTACTTTGATTCGGGTGAATGTGGATTGGCGCTACCGTCCGGTCAGCGAAATCCCTGTGTATTGGACACAAAATTCCACCTCTCCAGCAGGCTCCTAAGCCCCTTGTGGATAATTGCCCGTCACGCGGGTCGTCTCGGCCTGGGAGGAGGAACTTTGCGAAAGAAATCTTTTATAAAAATCTTGGGTATCGCCCTCACAGCAGCTATGATGCTGTCGGGTTGCGACTCGGGTGGCTCTAACGCCGTCTTGGGGTCCGGTGGTGTCGGAGTCTCCAGTGGAGGAGGCGGTACAACAACCACTTCTGGAACGACTGGAGTTGGGCTCACCGGTGGGTCTGGTAACTTCGGTGGCTCAGGATCGGGTGGAACCACGGGTGGTACGACCACCAGTACTGGTTCCACCACCACCACGACCACCACCACAACCACGGGTAGTACCGGTGACAACGCCGCGTTCCTCGCCCAACCCCTGACCGGTGCGGACTTCAGAACGAGTATCGATGCGCCGGCCGATTTTGATTCGGTGGTGGTAGGTAACAGCGTGCGGACCCTCATCCTGAGTGGATTTGGTATGGGCCCGAACGCCGGACGCCTCAACTACCTCGACACCTCCGGAACCCAGGGCGTCAATGGGCTCCCGATGTCAGCCGTGAACAATAACGGAACCGGAAATATTCCTGTCTCCAACACTTTGACCAACCCTGTTGATATCGAGGTGGTGAACAATGAGGTTTTCATCACGGATGGTTTTGACAACTTTGGCGATGGAAGAATCATAAGAATTTCCGAGATCTCCATCGCCGGTGGTGTGATGACGGGTCGATGGGACAACCTCACGACGGTTGGTGATATTCCTCAGAATCCTATGTACATGGCCTTTGGCGGTCCTGGACTCAGCGTCTACTGGTCTGAGTACAACAACAGCACCAACGGTCAGGTGAGGCGCGTCTCGGTAACGGGTGTGGGCAATACACCTGTGACCGTTGTGAACGACCTCAACTTCCCTGCTGGTATTGCGATCAATCCGCTGACTGGCAGTGACTTGGCCATCTGTGTGGCAAGCGGTGGGGCCAACGGTGAGGTAGTTTTGGCTGATGCCTCGTCTCTTGCCCTTCCGCTGAGTGGCACGACCCAGGTTACGGATGTCGGTTTGGGTGGTCAACAGGCTATCGAGAGACCCTTCGGAATCGCTCACGATGGTGCCAACGGTTTCTTCTTTACAGAGGGATTCGCTATGCCCTCAGCTGGAGGTCCCAATTCCATCAACACCGGGGGTATCGTTCGCTTTGTTCCTGATGGTGGAAGCACGGCCACGATCGTGAGCAATGGACTGGGTAGTCCTGCCGCTGCCATCGACGTGGTGAACTTAGGTGGTGGAGAGACGACCTACGTTCTCTTCAGTGAAAGCATTTCGGGAACCAACGGTCGATTCCAGCGACGAGTTGTGGACACATCGAACGTCACGAATGTGCCTCCGACCCTCGTTCAAGATGGTTTGTTCAGTCCTCTCGCTGTGAACATTGAAAATATCAATCCTGTGCTCGTATCGGGCCTCATCAATTTCACAGGGCCAAACAACGGACTCTTTCGAGTCTACGGCACCCCGTAGGACACATCGTTCTCAAGGAAAAGGCGGCCGATCGGCCGCCTTTTCCT
>CAZVVF010000262.1:0-6065 GCA_964630575.1 uncultured Burkholderiales bacterium
GGTTTCTTGGGTCGTAAGTCGGGAGTGGGCTTTTATGATTATAGGGGAGAGCGAAAGACGGCGACAGACCTGAGCGTCTTCCGTTTTTAGACAGCACGAAGATCCGTCACGCATCTCTCTAATTAGAAAGGAATGAAAGAATGAAGGGTATGGAAAACGGACCGGGTCACGACGACTCGTTTACCGATCTCAAACTTTGCTTCGACGGGGGTCTAGCCGTTCTCATATTGAGCCGACCGAAGCAACTCAACGCACTGAATCTCTCGCTGCTTCAGCAGATCGATCGGGCACTGGATTTGGTCGAGCAGGATCCCGCCTACAGAGTGCTCTTGATCACCGGATCGGGTGAAAAGGCTTTCGCGGCAGGAGCCGACATCTCCGAACTGCGGGGCCTATCCACCGAGCAAGGCAAGCGACTCAGTCGTCGTGGACAGCGCCTTTTTGAGCGACTGGAGAAGAGTCGCCTCTTGGTGATCGCCGCGATCAACGGATTCGCCCTCGGTGGCGGTCTGGAACTGGCCATGGCGTGCGATATCAGGGTTATGGCTCATACGGCAAAAGTAGGGCTGCCCGAGGTGAGTCTGGGCATCATCCCCGGCTACGGTGGTACCCAAAGGATGACCCGATTGGTGGGTCCTGCTCACGCTTTGGAGCTGATCGCGAGCGGTCGAAAGATCGATGCGCATCACGCCTGGAGAATCGGACTCGTCAATCACGTCGTTCCTGCTGAGCAGCTTTTGGAGACCTGTCGCGGCATCGCCAACGAAATGCTGGCGAACGCGCCTCTGTCGATCACCGCGGCCAAGGTGGCTGTGAGAGCGGCCGTAGACGGGAAGGGGAACGAAGGGTTTCACGTGGAGGGAAAAGAGTTTGCCAAGCTTTGTACGACCGAAGATGTTGAAGAGGGCATGAAAGCCTTCTTTGAAAAGCGCAAGGCAGAATTCAAGGGTCGATAGACTTAGAGATAGAGGGGCTTAGTATGGAAGAAAAAGATATCGTTATTGTTGGGGGAGCAAGGACTCCATTTGGAAAATTCGGAGGCGGCCTGAAGGACCTTTCCGCCACCGATCTGGCCACGATCGCAGCCAAGGCTGCGCTTGAGCGAAGCCAGGTGAGGCCAGACGAGATTGACCATGTTATTATGGGAAATGTTCTTCAGTCGAGCCCGGACGCAGCCTATCTCGCACGTCACGTGGGACTGCGTTGTGAAGTCCCCATTCCCGTTCCCGCCTATGTTGTGAATCGACTCTGTGGTTCAGGCTTTCAGGCTATGGTCAATGGAGCGATGGAGATCATGCTCGGCCACGCCGATGAGGTGTTGGTCGGTGGTGTCGAACAGATGAGCAGCGCTCCCTTGCACGTGTACTCGCGATGGGGATACAAGTTAGGGGAGACTCCCACGGTCGATTCCCTGCTGAGCGCGCTGAGCGACAACTATTGTGGATGTCCCATGTCGGCGACCGCCGAGAACCTGGCGCGGATGTACGATGTGACCCGAGAAGAATCTGATGAGATCGCCTTTCAGTCCCATCGGCTCGCTGCCCACGCCTGGAACGAGGGATGGATGGCAGAGGAGGTCGTTCCCGTGGTCATCCAGACTCGCAAAGGTGAGAAGCGGATAGAGCGTGACGAGCACTTTCGGGCCAACATCGAGCGGGAGAAATTGGCGGCGTTGCCTCCACTCTTTCCTGGAGGACAAGTGACCGCCGGGAACAGTTCGGGGATCAATGACGGGGCCGTGGCTTTGGTGATGACCACGGCCGAGAGTGCAGCCAAGCGAGATGTGAAGCCGCTGGGTCGATTGGTGTCCTGGGGGGTGAAAGGTGTTCGACCGGAGATTATGGGAATCGGTCCGGCTCCGGCCACTCGGGAGGCGCTCACTCGGGCGGGACTCTCGCTCTCTGATATGGATCTCATCGAGGTCAACGAGGCCTTCGCCAGTCAGTACCTAGCCGTCGAACGAGAACTCGGGTTGCCGCGAGACATTGTCAACGTCAACGGAGGCGCCGTGGCGCTCGGTCACCCTCTGGGGGCTTCGGGGGCTCGTCTCGTACTGACCTTGCTCCACGCCTTGAGAAGACGCGGTGGCAAGTACGGTCTAGCCACCGCCTGTATCGGTGGAGGGCAAGGCTTCGCTGTTGTCGTCGAGGCCTACAGTTGACACAAACAGCTTCAGGGCTGCCCTCGACGAGCGTCGAGGAGGCCCTGGACTCGCTGCTGAGTCAGTTTGAAAGCGGGCCTGTGGTCACGCTTTGTTTAGCAGACGCCGCAGGTAGGGTCCTGGCCGAGCCGGTCTGTGCTCGGGAGCCTCATCCTGAATACGACACCTCGGCCATGGATGGCTACGCTGTCTGCGCCTCGTCAGTGTCTGCTGCCTCGGAGTCCAACCCGGTGGACCTTCCCATCATAGAAGATGTCCGGGCCGGGTTTTCTCCGCAGAGCGAGATCGGTCCGGGCCAGGCTAGTCGCATTTCGACCGGGGGGCTTGTGCCGCAGGGTGCCGACTCTGTGGTCATGCGCGAAGACGTCCAGGTTCTCGAGGATGGAACGGTTCGGTTTCGCTCTGCCATCGATAAGGGCAGCAACATTCGCTACGCCGGTGAGCACATCCGATCCGGTGAAGAGGTCCTGACCCGAGGCACGGTGATGGGAGCCCCGCAGATGGGGATGGCAGCCTTTCTCGGAGCCGAGACCATACGCTGCTACGCTCCGGTGACCGTGGCTGTGTTGGCGACAGGCTCGGAACTTGTCCCTGTGGGAGAAAAGCTCCAGCGAGGTCAGATTCGCGATAGCAACAGCGTGGCACTCGCCTCGGCGCTTCGGGGTCTGGGCTGTGAGGTCACGCTCGTCGATCGCGTGGAAGATACTCCCGAGGCTCTCGATAGCGCCCTTTCGGAGGCTTTTGCCAAGAGCCGCATCGTCATAACCTCCGGCGGGATATCAGCCGGTTGGCACGATCTTGTGCGAGAGCGGATCGAAAAGAGGGGAGGAGAGTTCTTCTTTCACAAGCTCCGAATGCGACCGGGTAAGCCTCTGGCGTTTGGTCGCTGGGAAGACAAGAACTTCTTCTGTCTGCCGGGCAATCCGGTGTCGAGCCTTGTGACCTTCGAAATTTTCGTGAAGCCGGCCCTGTTAAAACTCATGGGGTGCGATTATCGAACCAAGACTGTCAAGGCCGTTCTAGAAGAGACTATAGCCAAGCGCAAAGGCTTCGCCATTTACTATCGTGGGATTATGACCGAGTGCGAAAGCGGAATGCGTACCGTGAGATTGACCGGTCCCCAGGGTTCTCACATCCTTAGAAGCATGACCGAGGCGAACGTTCTGATCCAAGCCCCCGAGGAGCGAGAGGTTCTCGCTCAAGGGTCTTTGGTGGACGTGATTCCTTACAACTTGGTCTGAAGTTCGTTCAGGGCATAGCGACTCGATACGATCAAAGAGGCATAGCCCAAGAGGCAGAGCAAGAAACGCAGGGGAAGGTCTATCCAAAAGTTGATGCCTTCGATAAACAGAAGCATACTGCCCAGTAGGAAGATCCAGTAGCCTGAGACTTTCAGCCAAAAGGGAGCTCCCAGACTGAATACGTAGCCCAGATTGGCCATCGGTTCTACCGCGGGTTTGAGGCTCATTCCCCGCGCGTACTGAGCCAGGGCTACCGGGAAGAGTGCGGTGCAAAAGAACTGAACCGCCAGCGCGACCAGTCCAAAGAGACAGGTCACCACAAAGGAAAGAACATTCATTCCGTGTTCGCTCTTGAGCCAGGCGTAGGTCTGAGCCGACGACATGAGCACCACCACAGTTGGTACACAGTAGAGCATCATCGCGAGAAAAAAGATGAACATGGGAGCCAGTCCCCGGCCAAACAGTGTGGCGGGATGATCCTCGTCGGTAAACTCGCTCGGCGGGCTTTCGCTCTTGATCCGCTCGTACTCTTCCTCGAGATCGGTGTGCAGAGCGCCCAGCGCCAAGGGTATCGGTAACACAGTGAGAAGACAGACGGCCCCCATCGTCAGCTTCTTCCATACTTGAGGGTCACGAGAGATATCAGACCAAGAACCACGAACCATGAATCAGCCTTTCTGGAGTCAAAGAGATGACGATCATGGCATCATGTTAGCGGTTCTCGAGGCGACAAGCAAACGATTCGAACGTTTTGTTGGGCCCGTTTCGTGGCCATTTCGTACTACTCTCAGCGCAGGGGAGAGCGAAGTCTACAGACGACTTTCTGGAGAATGGCACTCAAACCAGGCATCCGGAGGGCTTTTGCGAATCCCAGGACTATGTCTGACGACAGTGATAAATCATTAACCCTCACTGAGCACCTCGAGGAACTGAGAAGCAGGGTTTTTTGGAGTGTTTTTTGGTGGTTCGTGGCCTCTTGTGTCTGCTACTACTTTGTTCCTGCACTGCTCGATTTCACTCGCGACACGTTTCTCAACAAAAATGTTCAGCTCATTTTTACCCGACCGACTGAGGCCTTCATCGCCTACATCAAGGTCGCGATGGTAGCGGGACTCTTTGTCGCTTCACCGGTGGTCTTCTACCACGTTACGATGTTCGTGGCTCCGGGATTGAAGCCGTCAGAAAAGAAGTGGATCTTTCGCCTCATTCCGGTCTCCGTGATCCTGTTTCTCTCAGGGGCCACCTTCGCGTTTTTTGTGGTGCTTCCGGTGACCTTGCATTTCTTTCTTTCCTTCCAGACCGAGTCGCTCAACCCGCTCTTTCAGGTGGGGGACTTTCTAGGTTTTATTACCGGTATTCTGGCTTTGTGCGGGGCGACGTTCCAGTTGCCTTTGATCCTGTTCTTCCTCTCCTTGGCCGGGATCGTGAACTCCAAACAGCTCCGAGACAACCGCCGCCTGGCCATTTTTCTATCCGCCCTCGTCGCCGCTGTGGCGACGCCCACGCCAGACGCTTTTACCATGGGAGTTGTAGCCTTACCGATCTGGATTCTTTTTGAGATAAGTGTTATCCTTATCCGGATCACGGGACGCTAGGGAAAAAAAACGTCCTAGCCTCGGGAATTGTCGAGAATTATTATGAATAACGCAATACTTGCTTTTAGCCTTGGACCCGCCGAAATCGTGGGTCTTTTGGTGATTATGGTCTTCTTATTTGGCCCTAAACGAATTCCAGAGATTGGAAAGTCCGTCGGGGAGGCTTTGACGTCTTTCAAGAAGGCTACTCGAGAAGTCGAAAAAGAGACTGAGACCGAGTCCGAAGAGACCAGCAAAAGCGATACGAAGTAAGCCGCCACACGGGCGGGCTGTCCGGTCCTGTCTTTAGGAGTCTGGATGGCCTGCGAGGTCGTAGGCCAGAATGGCCAACTCGTGGGTGAGGTTGACGTTTCGAACAATCGTGCCCACGGGGGCCTTGAGCGGTCGGCTGGTAAAATTGAGAATAGCTTTGACCCCGGACTGCGTGAGCAGTTCGGCGCAGCTCTGCGCGGCGAGAGCCGGCACAGCCAGGACTCCGAGTTCGACGTCGAGTTGCTTTGGCAGTTGCGCGATATCTTCAACGAGTATGCCGTTGAGGTGGGTGCCTATCTTTTCGGGCGAACTGTCGAACACGTAGGCAACGTCAAAACCCCACTGAGAAAACCCGGGGAAGTTACCCAGAGCGCTCCCCAGGTTACCCGCACCCAGCAGCACCACTTTTCGGCGTCTGTCGAGCTTCATGATCGACCGGATTCGGTCGAGTAGAGCTTCCACGGGATAGCCCAGTCCCTGAATTCCAAACTCACCAAAATAGGATAGGTCTTTTCGGAATTGAGAGGCCTTGATCCCGGCGGCAGTAGCTATGTCCCCCGAGGAGACAATTCGGACATTTTGGTCCTTCATTTCCGCCAGGCAGCGAAAGTATATCGGAAGCCTAGCCACAGTCGGGCCTGGAATTCGTTCTTTTCGATTGGCTTGTTCGCCAGAGAGAGCTGAAGGCTCGCCTCTTTCAGTCAAAGGCTATTGTCCTCATTATGCTGCCTTCGAAGGTGACGCTTGTGTTCCCTTGGCGATACTATCGAGCGTTGTATCAAATTTTTCTTTCTTTCTTGCTGGGAAGGATTCTAT
>CAZVVF010000263.1:0-6014 GCA_964630575.1 uncultured Burkholderiales bacterium
AAGGGACGGAGTCCTTGGTCATCGTGGCCGAGAGTCGCTTCCGCGACGAGGCCCAGTGCCGTCAACTCGCCGAAACGATCGAGCGCCAGGTGAGCAAAATGTTAGGTCTGCCACCCGACGTGGTGGAGGTGGTCGCTCCCCAAACTGTTCCCAAGACCCCGAGTGGGAAGATTCGTCGCTCCGAGTGCAAGAAGCGCTGGCAATCGGGGGACCTCAAACCCTCGGGTCGCACCATCGCCCAGCTCAAGACTTTGCTCTCGGAGGGTCTGCGTCTCTACGCCGACCGAGCTCGTGAGCTACCCAAAAAATGGGCTCGCACGGGCTGGTGTTTCACCTGGCTAGGGGGGGCTCTCGCGCTGCCCCAACTCGTCTCCTTGGTGAGCCCGAAACTCGCCCGCTCGATGTTGGCGCCTTTGGCTCGAACCTACCTCAAGGCTGTTGGAGTTCATCTCGACGTTCGTGGACAGAGTTCTCACCCGGGACCCTGCATCTTGGTCTGCAATCACTGCAGCACGCTCGACGCCTTGGTTCTCTGCGCTCTGTGGGAGACCCCAGTGACATTTCTTGTGGCGCCTTGGGTTTCCAAGCTGCCTACGCTCAAGTATCTCATCAGTCGGCTCGGTCACATCCCCGTACACCGTGGGGACCCCGAAGCCGCTGAGGCCCAGAAGAAGCTGCTTCATCAGCGTCTCGTCCAGGGAGAGAGTTTGGCTATCTTTCCCGAGGGTGGAGTGGAGATAACGCCCGGCTTGCGACCCTTTGCCCTAGGGGCATTCCAGTTGGCTGCGACAGCTGAAGTCCCTATCATTCCCGTTGCCCTTCAAGGCACCAGGACCGCACAACCCTACCCGAATGAGATACCCTTCCCCGTTCCAGTGATGGCAACAGTTGGGCCTCCTATGACAGCAAAGGACTGCGATTGGCAGTCGACGCTGGACCTGTCGAATCGAGCCCGGAGTTGGATCGCAGAACACTGCGGTGACCCCATTTCCCATCGTCGCCTTCGCCGAAAAGATTGAGATTGAAACGTCGAGAGGTCCTCTGACCTTGAGCCTTGTATTTTGCTGAGCCCCGCTCTTCACTTTGCTCGTACAAAGAGAGCCACCCTACCCGTTGGAGGAGACCCGCCATGCTACCCATCGTTGAGGTCGCTGAGAAACTGAACTTATCTCCAGAACAGATCGTTCGCTATGGAGACGACAAAGCCAAGATCCGATTGGAAGCGATCGGCCAAGAGAGAAAAGGCAAACTGGTGTTGGTCACGGCCATGTCCCCCTCTCCGGCAGGCGAAGGCAAGACCACGACCTCTATTGGACTTGTGGATGCTCTCAACGGAATGGGCCGTCAGGCTGTGGCGGCGCTTCGCGAGCCTTCTATGGGACCAGTGTTCGGAATGAAGGGCGGCGGTGCTGGTGGAGGCAAAGCTCAGTTGACGCCAGCGGATGAGATCAACCTGCATTTCACCGGGGACTTTCACGCCGTGTCCTCGGCCCACAATCTGCTGGCCGCAACCCTGGATAATCATCTGCATTTTGGCAATGCTCTGGGGATAGACAGCCGTCAGGTGTTGTGGGAGCGCGTGATGGACTGCAACGACAGGAGCTTGAGACAGATCATCGTGGGTCTGGGTGGTAAGCTCGGTGGAGTTCCGCGCGAGAGTCGATTCGACATAACAGCAGCGAGTGAGGTCACCGCCATCATGGCTTTGTCGACCGGTTTGGATGACTTGCGAGAGCGCCTTGGTCGTCTGGTTGTCGCTCGAACCAACGAAGGCAAAGAGATCAAGGCGACAGACCTCAAAGCCGAGGGCAGCCTGGTCGTTCTTCTCAAGCAGGCTCTGCTTCCAAACCTCGTTCAAACCTTGGAAGGCAGCCCGGCTATTGTCCATTCCGGACCCTTCGCCAATATCGCACACGGGACCAATTCGGTGCTGGGCACATGGGCTGGACTCAACCGCTCTCAGTATGTCATTCAGGAGGCGGGTTTTGGCGCCGACTTGGGAGCCGAGAAGTTTCTCAACATTTTCTGTCCGGTGGCTCAGGTTGTTCCTTCGGTGGTGGTCCTAGTCTGTACGATTCGAGCTATGCGTTTTCACGGCGGGGTGGCCAAGGACAAGATCGCAGAACCCAACATTCAAGCGGTCGAAAAGGGAATGGCCAATCCGCTTGCTCACCTCAAGAATATGCAAGATTTTGGGCTTCCCGTGATAGTGGCTATCAATGAACGTGCCGACGATTCTCCGGAAGAACTCAAGCTAGCCTTCCGACTCTTCGCTGAGGCAGGGGTCACCGCAGTGGGTCACACCTGTTTCGCCGACGGCGGTGAAGGTGGCAAGGATATGGCCTGCGCTGTGGCTGAGGTCGCCGACCGCTCCAATGGCCGCAAACTCACTCCGACTTACCTCGACGATGATGCGCTGACCACGAAGATTGAGAAGATCGCTCGCAAGGTCTACGGAGCGCGAGGTGTGGAGTACGAACCCAAGGCGGCTCGGCAACTCAAGACTTTGGAGCGAGATGGCTATCGGGATTCTCGAATCTGCATGGCCAAGACTCAATACTCTTTCTCGGACCAGGCTGCTTTGGTGGGTCGGCCTAAGGACTTTGATATCAAGGTGCGCGAGGTCCGCCTGGCCGCAGGAGCGGGCTTTGTGATTCCCATTTCCGGAGAGGTGATGACCATGCCGGGACTCGCCAAGGAACCGAATCTGGAGAAGATCGACCTCGACTCCAAGGGACAGCCGATCCTCTTTTAGTGAAAAGAAGTGACCGCCCCAAACTGACTCTCGTTCATCCCTGTGTAGGGCGCCATCGCCACGAGCCCTACCTCAGGAGTTGGCAGATGGAGCCACTCGCGCCGGCCTTGCTCGCAGCCCTCACCCCAGACCACTATGAACTGGCCTTTTACGACGACCGACTCGAGCTTATAGACTATGAGGCTCCCACGGATCTTGTGGCCATCTCAGTCGAGACTTACACCGCTCGACGCGCCTATCAGATCGCGAGTGACTTTCGCAAGCGGGGCGTTCCTGTGGTTATGGGAGGATTTCACCCGACCTTGGTACCCGAGGAAGCGGGCGAATTCGCCGAGGCTGTGGTGGTGGGCGAGGCGGAGACGGTTTGGTCTCAACTGCTAGAAGACTTTGAGAACGGGCGTCTGCAGAAGTACTACCGTTCAAAAACAGGTCGAGACCGGGCCCAGCTTCAGTCGGTCAAGCCCGACCGGACGCTTTTTAAGGGGAAGCGCTATCTGCCCATCCGCTTGGTAGAGGCCGGCCGCGGGTGTCACTCCTCCTGTCGCTTTTGTGCTATCGCGAGTTTCTTTGAAAGCACACAGCTCAGGCGACCGACTCAGGCTATCGTGGAAGAGTTGAAAGAGCTCCGAAAGAACGTGATATTTTTCGTGGACGACAATGTGACCTCACGCATGAAAGAGGCCAAGGAGTTGTTCAAGGCTATCATTCCCCTGAAGCTGAGGTGGATCGGGCAGGCTAGTATCACAGCCGCTTGGGACGATGAGTTTTTGGAGCTGCTCAAGCAGAGTGGGTGTCAGGGCTTGCTGGTGGGCTTTGAAAGTCTCAAACCGGAAGTGATCCAGAGCATGGGTAAGAACTTCAACATGGCCAAAGGGGGGTACGGGCCAGCCATCGCTCGTTTTCGCAAATTCGGCATCCGCCTCTACGGAACGTTCATCATCGGTTACGATGGTGATTCTCGTGAAACGGTCGAGAGCACACTCGAGTTCGCTCTCAAGGAGCAGTTCTTTCTGGCCGCTTTCAACCACCTCACGCCCTTTCCGTCCACCCCGCTCTACGCCGAACTCGAAGCGGACAACCGGCTGGTCTATCCGCAATGGTGGTTGAGCGAGAAGTACCGCTACGGCGAGGTTCCATTTCACCCGGTGGGGCTCGACCGTGAGACCATTCAGGAGCTTTGTCATTGGGCTCGCCGCGAGTTTTATGGACTTTCAGGACTCTGGAGGCGGGGAAGAGCGGCGACCTGGAATCTGCGCTCTCCGTTTATGACCTGGCAGTTCTTCGCCGTCAACGCGATGATGGGCCGAGATGTTTCGGGTCGGGATGGTCTCCCGCTCGGAGACGCCGGCTGGCAAGGAAAACTCTTGTCGGTGTGATGAGGTTTCGCGACGCTCAAGCCGACGATGACGCTCAACTCACTCGCCTGATGGCAAAGCCGATGCCCGGGGCACTGAGTCTGGCTTTCACTCGCGAACCGAGTTATCTCAGAGCGTGTTCTCAGTGTGGACCCAAGCGAAAGGTCCTTACCGCCGTTGATGGTGACCGAGTGCTGGCTCTTTGTAGCTATTTCTCACGACCCTTTTGGGTGGCTGGAAAGAAGTCTGAGATTGTGACGGTGGGGGATTTCAGAGCTCGAGATGGAGCCGCGAATCGAGGTATCACGGGTTTGGGGTGGCAAGCGCTAAGAGAACGTCTTCAGGGCACACCCGCTGTCATGAGTGTGGTCGACGACAACCATCTGGCCCGGCGTTTGTTCTCTAAGGTCCGAAAGGGATGGCCGCGATTGCACGAATTGGCTCGTCTTCAGACGCTGATCTATCCCGTCGCTGCGGTGAGACCCAAGCTTGTGGCAGGCTGGGTTCAACCGGATATGAGGATGTTGCTTCGCTTCTTGAACGAGAGGGGGCGAAGGGGGCGTTTGGCACCGGTTGTTCGGGAGGTTGACTTCGGCAAGTCCCTGCCCAACCTGGAGGACTTTGTGGCTGTCAGCGACGGGGCGGATCTGACCGCTTGCGGGGCTCTCTGGTCGAGGAGGGATTTCCGGCAGATCTCTATCGCCTCCTATGGCGGTCATTTTTCCACGGCTTATCAATGGTCTCAAAGGTTTCGACTGGGACTGTTGCCAACGCCTGGTAGTGAGGTCTCTACAGCCTTTGCTTGTTTTGTGGCAGGGGAGGGTGCGGCGCTTAGGGTTGTTATGGAATGTTTGATGGAAAGAGCACGACAAAGAGGGGTCCACTTTTTGCTTTGGGGGGCCGACCTTCAGGACCGAGCGCCTGGTCCGTCCTTTTGGTTCCGTTTCCGATACTCCAGCACACTGTTTCAACTCTTGTGGGATGAGGACCAACCGCTGGCAAGTGGGCCCTCTGGGTACGAGGTCGCCTGGCTGTGACGGTGAGCATTGTTAGCCCATCAAGGCTTGCCAAGAGCGAGATCGCAGAGCTATACGCTTTTTTTTCAACAGCGTTTTCCGCGGACCGAGCGGGGTTCGAGCGAGACCTTATGGAGAAAGAGCAGGTCTTGCGCATCCACGGGAGTTTGGGTCAGCTCGAAGCTTTCTCGAGTCTAGCCATCTTTCACCCCAAACCTGATGTGCGGGTCGTGTTTTCCGGTGATACCTACGCGAGCCCGGCGGCTCGTTCTGGTCATCGTTTGCCAACGCTGTGGGCCCGGTATGTGTTTAGGGAAATGCCGCGCATGGCTGGGGTCAGCGACTACTGGCTGCTCCTGTGTTCAGGCTACCGAACATACAGGATTCTGCCGACTTTCTTCAGCTCGTTTGTTCCCGGCCCCGAGGGCTCGAGTGAATTGGAACTCTTGCGCGAGCGTTGGGGACGTCTTCTTTTTGGGGAGCGTTATGCCGAGGGAGTAGTGAAGCCACGGTGGGCCACGCCGCTCTTGGACCCGGAGCCGCCAGAGAGGCTTTGCCACGATCCCCACGTGAGGTTCTTTCTAGAGAAGAACCCCGGATATCGAGAGGGCGATGAGTTGGCGTGCTTGCTCTCCTTGGCCGAGGAGAACCTACGGCCGGCCGGGAGGCGACTGGCCTTGCGGTCATGATCGCGCTTCGAGCCCTGTCGGCTGGACTCGGCAATCGAGTTTGGCAGTTGGCCTCTTATTTTGAATATCGGCGTTTCCGAGACCAGACCCACTGTCTGCGGCCGATTCAGGAGCAGCGGCTCACCGCTGAGTTGGCACGCTTGGAGGCGACGGTTTGGGGGCGACGCCACGGGGTCAGCCGAGATTGGACCTACCAGCG
>CAZVVF010000264.1:0-5969 GCA_964630575.1 uncultured Burkholderiales bacterium
TCAAAGATGGTTGGCTGGATGGGAAAGGGCAGGCTCCGAAAGATGAGCAGCTTGACTGGTTCGCACAGAACTTTGAGGCCCATTACCCGGCCGACCTACCCTATCCATTTATCTACCCAACTCCTGAAGGTGGACTGCAAGTTGAATGGTCAGGTACTAACATTGAGCTTTCGTTGGACGCCGACCTTGCCCAGCAAATTGGCTCTTGGCACGCACTTAATATGGGTTCGGATGAAGAAGAGCACGGAGACGTCGAGCTTTGCTCCGCGGATGGTTGGCGTAGTCTTTTCTCGATAGTCCTGAAATTCTTGGAGCCCGAATCTTGAATCAAGATACGCTTTTGTTGCGACAGATCAATCCAGGGTTCGTTCAGAACGGCCGAGTGACATCCCAGGCTTTTAGGCCCACACCGAAGGACGAGAACCTGCTCTCAGTTTACGACGGAGACCTGATTTCGCCTGAGGAGTCTTACGAGCATTTCGTAGGCCAGCCGAACTGCCGTTCCGTTGGAGTCCAGGCAGTATCGTTATCCGAGTGCACCTCGCTCGAGCTCGATACCAGGCCAGACCCTGAACCATTCCCAGAACACGCTGTCATCGACTTTTCGAACCTTTCGAGCAATCAGATAAATAAGAAGGCGAAGCGGCTTCAACGCAAAGCACAGGATAGGGGTTGGCTTCATCAGGCTGACCAGTAAGACTGTTGTTCGTGTGTGCCAAAAAGTGTGCCAACCCACTCAAACCAATCCAACTCTTCCTCTACCGGATGCAACCCTGATCAGCCGAAACCCTATAAAACCTAGCTTCTACCCTCTCCCCCAACCCAGCTCAAACTCCCAAAACCCGCTGAAACTCCTTCACCCTGATCGAGTCAAACTGTAGGAAGTTCAAGCCCATTCGGCTCGCTTGGCAAGGTTGTGGGTTTTGGGGAAAAAGGGGAGTTTTTTCGAATTCCGGTGGCTCTCCGCTTGGCTCTCAAGCACACGGAGGGGCACTCCGTCTTGACAAGTGCAGCGCATGATCTCCATGCCTCTCAAGTTTCTCATCGCTCAGCGAGAACGACGCTCAAGTTACCTGCCGACCTTATCTACTCGTTCCAATAGCTCCCAGGGCTCAAGATTGAAGTCGTCCAACCACACGACCTGATCTGAGACCTCTGTTTGTTGGACAAAACCGGCATTTCTCAGGATCTGCGAGAATCTCCCCGAAGGATGTGTTTCAATCTGCTCCCGGAGCAATTCTAACAATTCTCGATTAGCCTCCTGTCTCCGTTGATTCAAGGAATTCTCGTCCATGTAAACCTATCCTTTCTACTTCTAACTCACAGCTCTGCGAGTACCACTTTACCGAAGGTATCCTTATCTTCTGAGTCTATCTCAATTTTCCGCATGGCCCTTCGAAAACGCTGCGCTTTCGGCGAACCAATAAACAGACTAAAAGACCTGCTAAGCGGGCAGAGAGGCCGGTTCAACCAGTTCGGGTTCGGTATGGTAGGACGGGTGTGAATTGCAAAGAAGGCCTGGACGATGAGTAACAAAGCAACACAGAGCCACGATACCGAGCCGACAGTCCTGGAGGGCAGTTGTCTCTGCGGCTTGATAGCCTACCGCTATCAAGCTCCCCCGGACCAGTTTCATCTCTGTCACTGTTCGTTGTGTCGGAAGGTCAGCGGGTCGGCTCACGCCTCCAACATCTTTGCTTCACCCCAACACTTCGAATGGCTCAGTGGCGAGGACAAATGGAAAAGGTTCGATCTTCCGTCAGCTAAGTGGTTCTCAACAGCGTTTTGTGGAGAATGCGGCTCTCGCGTACCCTGGCTCAGCCGTGACGGAAAGACTTTGATCATTCCGGCCGGCTCGCTCGACAGCCAATCGCCAATTGACCCCCTGGACAACATTTTCTGGGAAGACCGTGCTGACTGGTATGACGCCGGGCTGAAAGCAGAGCGAGTCGCGCGGTATCCAAAGCCTTCCTCTTAGGCCGAGAAAATTTTGGATGCGATCACCCTATTTGGAGGACTTCTTTGCTTCTCGTTCCACAGCCAGGTAGTTTGGAGGCACGTGCTCGGTCAGCCACACGCCGTTGACCGATCGAAAGAAATCGAAGCCTGCCTCAGCCATCTCTTGAGCTTGCACCCGCAATATGATTGGGTCTCCTCGGCGGGAGCCGACGCTTCGGGCAGTTTTGCGATTCGCGGAGAGATGAACGTGATGTCTCCCTCGGGGTTGTAGTCCTTTTTTCAGAATGGACCCGAGGAACTTTTCCACCGTGCCGTGATAGAGAATCTCCGGTGGTGGAATTGACTCAAGACTGAGGTCGACTGTCACAGAATGTCCTTGAGAGGCCCTGATCCTTGCCCCGTCGGGGGAGAATTCAAAGCGCTTCTTGTCGTTTGTCTCCACCAAGCGCTTTAGCTCTTGTAGGGATAGGGGTTTCCCCTGATTGTTCAGAGCGGTCAAAAGCGCCTCGACTTCGAGCCAGCCCCCCTCATCGAGCGTGAGACCCACAGTCTCGGGTTTGTGGCGCAGGACGAGACTGAGGAAGGTACTCATCTTCTTGAGATTCATACTTCAGGTCCCCTGGCTTCGGCTTTGATGAGGTTATAGAGTCGCTCTTGTTCGGTGCTGAACTCTAGGGTTCTCTTGCTCAAAAGGTAGTAGCTTACGGCTGGAAACTCCCGTATCGGAATAGCTCTTAAGGATTTGGGAATCCGGCAGCAACCGTTGATAATGGCTGCCCCCAACCCCAGGTTCACAAAGTGTATCATCAGTTCCCATCCTGAAGCCTCCAAGGCAACTTTCCAAGCCACCTGATGTTGGCGAAAGGTTCGAGCCAAGGTCTCGCGATGGGGGCGTCCCAGTGGTGGCACGATCAACTCGACCCCATTTAGCTGAGCAAGAGACAATTTTTTGCATCGAGCCAAAGGATGGTCCTTGCTCACAACGAGTAGGCCGGGTGCGCTGTAGAGTTTGGTCTCGGTCAAATCCGGTGGAACGGTGTCCAGGACAGTGACTCCTAAATGCGCTTCCCCACTGCGTAATTTGTCCACAGTTTGCTCGGCGTTGGTGGTCAGAAGTTGAAGCCCGCTCGACTGTTCTTTTTGGAAGCTCCGAAGTGGCTCACCGAGGATGTAGAGATAGCACCCCGAGCCCGCCGCTAGAATGACGGGTTGGTCACTACGGCTTCCGACTAAGGTATCTAGAAACCCATCGACATGGGAGCGTGTTTCGCGACCAAACCGGGCCACCTCAATACCGTAAGCGGTTAGAGACAGCACTCTCCCACTCTTGCTGTAGAGCGGCACGCCTATCTCCTTTGAGAGCTTTTGAACCTTTCTGTGAAGGGCAGGCTGAGAAATGTGAAGCGCTTCGGCTGCACGAGTAAAGTTCATGGTCTTGGAAAACTCTACGAAGGCTTCTAGATCGGTAAATTCCATCACCCAACTATAATCTAAGGTTATAGATCATAACAAATGAATAGTTCCTAATTTATCTTCTGCCGCTTAGACTCAAGGTAGGGAGACACTGAAATGAACGAACATCAAGCCATATACGAAAGGATCATCGAGGACCCGAGATACTTGCAGAACCTTGACTGGGGAAAGCCACGCAGAGGTCATCCAGAGGGGAGCGTGCGAGCCCATTTGGCCGAACTCGAGGAGAACTTGGCCCGCTTAAAGTCAGGACTTTCCGAAGAGACGTTTTGGAAGCTCAAGGTGTTGATTCACGTGCACGACACATTCAAAGCGGAAGCGACCAAGGGGGTTCCTATCGAACACCCGAGTAGCCACGCTTCATTGGCCCGTCGATTTCTGGAAGAGTTTTGCCAGGAACCTGACCTTTTGCAAATGGTCCAGTACCACGACGAGCCCTTCGCCCTATGGCGGCAGGCCTCCCAGCGCGGCCACTGCAACCAAAAGCGTTTGCAAAAACTGCTTGAAAACATCCAAGACTGGACTTTGTTTTTGACTTTCCTCTTGGTGGACGGTTGCACCGATGGGAAAGATCCCGAGCCTCTCAACTGGGCTTTGCGTGAGTTGACCCCGTCCCAAGAACTAAGGGAGAGATTGTTTGTCCTAGCCGGTATCGTCCGTGCTGTTCCGGCGAAGACGCTCGATTCTCCCTAAGCCATGCGCTCTAGGGCTTTGTAGACTTCGAAGCTTTGCCTTTGGTCGTCTTCGTTTTCGAATTCTTCGCGGGTGGACTCATGGGAATAGCGCTACCCTTGGAGGCGGGCGAAGCCTGAATACGCCGATCGGGATCCAGCTGCATCCTCATTCGGCTCCAAGCTCCGAAGAAAGGGAAGATTCTAGCATGAGTACGACGACGGAGAAAAAACTACCGGTAACGGTTCTCTCTGGATTTCTCGGTGCCGGAAAGACCACCCTATTGAATCACGTCCTTACAAATCAGGAGGGTATGAAGGTCGCGGTCATTGTGAATGACATGAGCGAGGTCAATATTGATAGCTCATTGGCAAAACCTGATGAGTTATCGTCGTCGCGGAACGTGTTCGGATGAGGGTTGTGCGGGATGTTAGAACTTCTTGATAACAGCTTCTCAACAATTGACAGGTTGACGGTTGGGTGCTACCCTCACGCCATGAAAATTCTTCGACGTGCTGTCCTGATTCTGACCCTCAGCGCCTTGCTGGTAGGCTGCAAAGGCGGGTCCAGTCACGACCAGGGAAGTGATCACTCAGATCAACCTACGCCTGCTGCCTCTGGCGAAGAGCATAGGGACCACGGTCATCATCACACAGCTCCCCACGGTGGGGCGCTCGTGGTGTTCGGTGAAGAGTTCGCTCACCTGGAATTTGTCTTGGCTGCTGACTCGGGCACATTGACAGCCTACGTGTTGGATGGCGAGGCGGAGAAGGCTGTTCGTCTTCCTGGCGGAACTTTGGATATTATGGTCAAGGATGGCGATAAGTTGGTGCTGGAGCCTGTGCCCGATGAACTCACAGGTGAGACGGTGGAAGACACTTCTACCTTTCGCGGCCAAAGTGATTCTTTGAAGGGCGTGGAGAATTTTGAGGCGACTTTGGCGTCCATTACGATCAAAGGCCAAGACTTTGATAATGTTGAGTTCCACTACCCAGAAGGCAACGAAGACCACAAGCACGAGGAAGAACATCACGAGCACGATTCGTTGTGATTCTAGAAGTAAAAGACCTGAAGAAATCATTCGGCGACACCTCGGTTGTGAACGGCTCCTTTACTCTTGAGAAAGGCGAGCACGTCGCTCTCACCGGACCAAGTGGCTCAGGGAAGTCCACCTTGCTTCACCTGATCTCGGGAGTTCTGCGGCCGGACTCTGGTTCTATTCAGTTGAACGGCACCGAGCTTACGAGCTTAAAAGAGCAAGAACTCGATGCTTATCGAGCCCGCCATATCGGATACGTCTTTCAAACATTCCATCTCTTGGAGGGTCTCACAGTCCTTGAGAATGTGGAAACAGCCATCACCTTTGCTGGTGGCAAAGACTACGCGCCGGCGAAAGCGGTTTTAGAGGAGATGGGTCTAGAAGGGCGCCTCGGCTTTTTCCCTCAACAGTTGTCTGTGGGTCAGTGTCAACGTGTGGCCGTGGCCAGGGCGATCGTGAATCAGCCACTTCTGGTGCTAGCAGACGAGCCAACCGCCAATTTGGACCGACCTCGCTCCGAGGCCGTTCTCCAGTTGCTACGAGAAAGTTGTAGAAAATCTGGGGCGGCTCTTCTGGTTGTATCCCACGACGAAGAAGCGGTGAAAGCATTCGACCGTGTGGTGGACTTTCAGAGTCAATTCGGCGGTGCGGCGTGACCCGGCTGCCGTTTGTCGGTAAGAGTGGGAGTCTTCTACATTTGGCTGTTAGGAGCTTGACCCGGCACAGAGTGGCTAACGCGGTGACGATTTTGACAGCCTCGCTGGCCGTAGGATTATCCTTCGCCGTCTTCGCCATCAACGCTCAAGCCAAGCAAGCTTTCGTTCGC
>CAZVVF010000265.1:0-5955 GCA_964630575.1 uncultured Burkholderiales bacterium
TCAGGACTCCGCTGACAGCGATTCTGGGTTGGAATGACGCCTTGATCGATGGGGTGGCCGACGACGAAGACGCCTACCGGCAAAAGATTCGCCGAGAGGTACTCCACGTGACCAAAACCGTTCAGAGGCTCTTGGAGTTGTCGCGCTGGGAGAGGGCCAAGCCGGTTTTGCGGCTAGAGCCGGTTCCCTTGGCTGAGATCTTGATGGAGGTGGCCGAGAATCTTCAAGAGAGCGCCGAATCAGAGGGTGTGACTCTCGAGTTTGAAGGTCTCGACCCTGAGGTCTGCATTCAAGCCGATCGGCAGAAGGCGCGCGATGTTCTGCAGATTCTCCTCGAGAATGTCGTCGCTCACGCCGGCCCCAATGTCCACGCCACGGTTTCGGTCGAGACCGGTGACGAATTCGTCACCATCGTTATTCGGGATAACGGTCCGGGATTTCCAGGAACCTTCTGCAGTGAGTTCGACCTCGAGCGTGGTGCCTCCGAGGTGGGTAGGGCTTGTTTGGGCTTGGCCATCGCTTCGCGCTTGGTCGCCGCCCAGGGCGGTGAGTTAGTGCTCGAAAACGCGAGCACCGGTGGGGCAACCGCTAGCTTTACGTTTCCCAGGGCTGCCCAGTAGAGTCGAGGTCGCTGAGTTCGAACCATTGACCTCACTCTAGCAACAATCGGTCTCAGGGAAGCACGATAATATCTCTATTTTTCAACGAACGGGAGTCTCCATGGCTAAATTTCGTGCAATGTTGAAATAAATTTCCGATTCGCTAGGCATTCCGCAATTTTTTCGTCATAATGATAGAAGTGAAGATCGGGGGGGATTCAAAATGGCACACCGTCAGTTTATTCAAAGAGCGACCATGGATGTCGTTCTGTGCGAATGGGATGCAAGAAGGGGGACCTGGCGATGCAGCGCGACCGCAGGCTCCCCTTACAACCGTCGAGTCGATACCCTCTCTAACATCGTACAAAGCATGAAGGCCGACGGATATGAGGAGTTGACGCCTTCCATAAGAAGGGTTGGACGGTTCTCGAAAGCGCAAGCGCGCTATAGTCCACTCCCGAAAATCGATTCAAAGTCTCCGGGAATGCCTCTGACCGCACCTGTAAAGAGCGCTCATTCTGTCGGTCTTGGGGACAAGCACTTCCCGATTTAAAACGACCCTTTCAGTTCGCTCCAACTCTTTTGTTCATGAAGCTTGGGCTTCTTTTTTTGTGGCGGAAAATCGCTCAAGGAAGGTAGATGTCCGCTGTTTTGCCAAAGCGCCGGGCGAATGAAGATCTGGCATTTGGTCAATATTTTCCAAGGGGCAGGCCCACTCGCTGAGCGCCAGGAGTTCCTCTTTCAGGCGGCCGAGAGAATTCGGACTGAGAATGTCGAATTGGTGGGGATCGTCAGCGGGGAGTGGAATCGCTCCGGTTGGCGTTCGAGGCGACTCTCGCGAACCTCTGAGAACATCGAACCCGGTTGCGACAAGCCGTACCTCAAGGACCTCTTTTCGATCGGTGGCTCAGAGGCTCAGGACGAGGATTGGCTCCTGTTTACCAACAGCGATTGCGTTCCTGTCCCAACACTCTACGAAGAACTCGCCAATATGCAGGCAACGGTTGTCGAATATCAGCGCTTCGATGTGGAGAATCAACCCCGTACCTTAGACGAACTCTACTCCTTTCCCGGGCAGACCTACCTTGACGGTATCGACGGACTAGCGATTCGTTCGGGCTTCTTCCGAGATTGGGAGGCGGCATTGCCCGACTTCATCTTGGGCGAGCCGTGGTGGGATCCAGCCTATTCTTGGACTCTTCGAAATCTGGTGCCGGTGCGACGCCTTCGGGACCGACTGCGTCATTCAAAGCATGAGATAGGTTGGGACCTGGCGAATCCGAGTCGAACCGGCGCTCACAATCGTGGACTTTTTGACAGGGGAATCGAGGAGGGCTCGATCGGCAGCTTGGCCCTCTACCAGGGGGAGGATTCTACCGATACGGCCGTTGTAACGACGCTCTCTTGGGATTCTGGCCTGCCTTTGGAGAGGGTGACTCGCGCCCTTGAGAAGCAGCGAAAGCAAGACCTCTATGTGGATCACTTTTTGCTGGAGTTGCTCGCCCCTGGCGAGAGGAGCCTTCTGCCCGAGGAGCTTCTCGAGAGATTTCACCACGTCGTTGTTGAACTCTCTGACGACAACCCGGCTCTCTTTCAGAAGGGGGCCCTGGCGAACATCGGCTGGAAGAAAGCCCTGTTAGGCAGAGAGTATCGCTACTTCATTTTTACCGATTCCGACGTGTTCAGCGAGGATGTGTCGTGGTTTCGAAAGATACGGCAGAGGCTCTGTCAGGACCCGACTCGTTTGGTCCACGGTTTTCGCTGGGCCACTGAGGAGTCCGCCATAGCGCCTCCCTGGCTTTCCTTGGGGGCAGCCTTTCGTGGGGAGCTGAATGGGACTGTCCATCCTGGAATGGCCTGGGGCGTGCATCGCAAGATGTTGCTCATGGGAGATGGCTTCAACCCGTATTGCCTCGATCGCACTGGGGAGAGTGCTTTTGTTCGGGAGTATCTGAATCATCCCCGAGAGAACTACGACTCGAGCCTCGACCACTGTTCTTGGTATGCCCAAGTGCAGAGACTCTTACCTTTTCGAGGGGTGTTGGATGCAGTCGATGTGGATATCGTTCGCTGTCATCGTCGACCCGCCTCAACCGGACACGGGGAGGGCTTTGGCCAGGCCTTGAGTTGGATGAGGCCGCTCCATCGTCTGCTCGCCCTCGACGGCAAGGGCCTCGTCGCCTGGCGAGAGCCAGATTGTCGGGAGAGGGATGTCCTCGATCGAATGAGGGAGCTTGCCGATGCTGCGGTGTGTGCCGACGTCTTCGCAGAGTGCGGTCTAGAACCGTTGTCGGGTACTGGGATGCCTGCGATTTCACAAGAGAGACCGATACCCGATTGGCCCTCCGAGTCGTCCCCGTTCGTTGTGGCTCACAGAAGCGCTCTAGACTCCCGAGCGGCCCTGGAGAAGCGAACCATTTTTACTCCCTCTCAGGTTCCCACTCCTGAGTTCGTACGCTCTTGGTGTGACCAAGTGGAGACCAGACAAGCGAGCCAACGCCTTCCCATAGAGGAGGTAGAAGCAGGACTTCGCCTGATACTTCAACCGAAGCCGGAAGCGAGTTTTATGGTTTGTGTGGTGGCCTTTCGATACGATTGGGCGGGTCTTTCCTTGGAGGACTGGGAAACGTTGCATCTGAGTCTTCGCAGCTCACGACCTTGTCCGGACCTTTTTCTTTCCTTGCTCTCGCTCTCACAGGACGCTAGCGAGGTGGAGTCACGAGCGGTGTCGCTCTCGGAGTTCGGGATGGAGGATACCGAGGAGCACCATCTCTGTCTCCCTCTCCAGCTTTTTCAAGGGCCGCCCGGCTTTGAGTTCAACCGGGTCCGATCGGTGAAACTGATCGGGATGAACCCCGCCCGGGTGGAGATCGGCGATCTGTTTTTGAGCCGAGGTCCTTGGATTGGAAGAACGACCCGCGAGGTATGAGTTCCGTTGCCACCGAGGCGCTGGACTCGATCCGAGGCTGGCGTTGGCAACCTGAGGGAGCGTTTGTCACAGGGGGCAGGCTTGCCATATTTGAGTCTTGGAATCGAGCAGCGGGAGAGTGCCTGATTGGACGCTCTCTTTTCGTTTAGACAATCGTTCGCAGAAGACGGTGCCGTCAGGAACCGCCGCGTCCTGCAGAGAAACAGTGGTGTTGCCGTCTCGTTGGCGCTTGGCTACAACGACCACGCGCGCGTCGTGATGCTCTCGCATAAAGGCCAGGGTGTGGTCCTTGGCTAGGAGAACCTGAAAAGAGCCTTTCTGAAGCGCTTGGAGTTGCCGGCGAAGGCTGATGAGTGTTCGCCATCCCTGCAGCCACTCCAGGTCCCAGCGCTCTCGTCTCCACTCCATGGTTCTTCGATTGTCTGGATCACGCCCACCGACCATGGCGATCTCGTCGCCGTAGTAGAGGCACGGGACTCCGGGGAAGGTGAACAGAAGAAGCCTGGCCACTGCTGCTAGGTCCTTGTCCTTTCGGCACACGGTAAGGAGGCGCGGTGTATCGTGGCTACCTAGGATGTTGAACCCTCGGCAGGCGACAGACCAGGGAATGGCGGAGCGAAAGGCGGTCCACTGAGCGACGAGGTCTTCGCTGGGCAAGGGCACGCTGTCGCCCCACGGTGAGTCGTTAGTCTGGGAGAAGTCTTGGCCGGTGAGCCAGTGGTACAGGGGCATCATGAAGCCCGAGTAGTTCATGGTGGCGTCGAGTTGGTCCCCTTGAAGGTAGGATGTTGCATCGAAGAAGTTCTCTCCCAAGAAGTAGCAGTCGGGCTTTTCCTCTTTCACGGCCCGACGCATCCCTCTGAGGATCTTGTGTCCCATGTGCTCGGCTTGGTGGCGGGCGAGCATGTTGGCCACGTCCACCCGCCAACCATCGATGTCGAACGGGGGCTTGAGCCAATGGCGCATAATGGACCGAGGGCCCTGGTACATGGCTTCTCGAAGAGAAGAACTGGCGTAATTGAGCTTGGGTAGAGATTTGTGGCCCAGCCAGCATTCATAGGCGTGGGGGTGTTTGGAGAAAGAAAAGAACTCGGCTTCCTTGGCTTTTGGGTCCGACACGGCTCTTTGAAACCAGGGATGGGTCTGGCCACAGTGATTGGGGATGATGTCCAGCATCAGCCGAATTCCCCGTTCTCGCGTGGCTCTGCGCAGGGATAGGAAGGCGGATTCCCCTCCGAAGTGAGGGTCTACCTCGGTGTAGCTCGCGACATCGTACTTGTGGCTGCTGGGGGCGGTTCCGATGGGGTTGAGATAGAGAGCGTTGACCCCCAACATGTCGAGGTGGTCGAGGCGATTTTCGATCCCGATGAGGTCGCCGCCGTAGAACTCTCTCCAGCCCTGTTTGCGGTTGGGTCGTTTCCCCCAGGCCTTGGCGACAGTCGGTTTTCCATCGACGAGGTATTGGTCGGAGCGCACGTTGAGCGAAGGGTCACCGTTTTCGAATCGTTCGGGGAAGATCTGGTAGAAGACACTCGTGTCTAGCCAGGCTGGCTCCGAGGCTCCCGCCAAGAGGCGAAAATCGCATTGGTCAGTGGGGTTCCAGCGCCAGAGACCAGAGGCGTTCAGCCACCAGCCTCCCTCGGACCCGAGCAGTAGGAAGCGATAGTGGAAGTTGGGGTTGGCCAGAGAGACGGGACACTCCCACCAGAGGCAGTCCCAACCGGCGCGTTCGGGAACTCTGCGAGCGGCGGACATCTGCTGCTCTCCGTCTGGAGCCGAGCGCACGAACACCCTGTCCACCGGGGCTCCGTGTGGAGTCCGGACAAGGAGCTTGAGCTTAGAGCCGAGATCGGCTGGCCAGGGCCGAACGTAGAGGCCCGAAGGGTTGTGAAAAACACCAGATTTCCAAGACATCAAAGAAAGCTGTTGCGAAGCCTTGGTGGCCTCCTCTTTCTGGGTCGCTCTGATCTGGGTCATTCCTCTGAACCGTTCCATCGGTTAGAGTCTGATGTGAGGTGATTGTAATGAACGTTGAGGCAACTTTAGAAAACCTGGCTCGAAAGCGAGATGAGTTGGTCCTGCAAGCGCATCTGTTCAAAGCGGAGGCCAAAGACGAGTGGCATAGGCTTGAGAAGAGTTGGCACCGGTTTACCCAAGAAGTAGACCGACTGGCCGAGGCTACCGATGACAGCGATGACAATGTCAGGTCTTTCCTACGGGCCTTGGCCGTCGACGTTGAGGAGGGCTACAACAACCTCAAGGAGTCCCTCAAGGACCCTTTGCCGTAGTGTGCCCAGGCCCGATCGATGCGGTCCTTGGGTCTCAGGCGATCTAGTCGAACTCCTTGGAGTGTGAGCGTCGCCCTTTGCCTCTCCATTGGACGCCATAGAGTTCGTGACGTCGGTCGTTGCGGTTTCTTACGGAACC
>CAZVVF010000266.1:0-5946 GCA_964630575.1 uncultured Burkholderiales bacterium
AGCGGAAAACAGAGTTTTACCCTCAGCCGATACCACAGCTAAGATCGGATTGTTCTTGTCGTCCATCCCGATCAAGATTCTGGGATGACCATCTCGGTCGTAGAAGGCCACACCATCAAGGTAAGGGATCGCGTTGTACTGGACCTCTTGAGGCAGATTTCCGTTGAAATCGAAGAACAGCATTCCGAGGTGCCCATTGGGCATCGAGGTCAGCGCGGCTCGCGGCTTTCCTAGGTTGTTGATGATGAGTCCATCCGTGTTCACTGCCGAACTCAGCGATCTACTAGAAAAGATCATGGCTACCCCCATTACAATAACCAAGCAAACCAAGAGGCCTCCCGCTCTCTTAAGAGCATTGTTCTGGTCCTCAAGGTAGGCGAGTCTCTCTTCTACACTGGGGGTTTCACTCATGAATCGTTCCTTTCGTATGCGACCCTAATTCAGGCCTCGATCGAGATTCGACACCCACCGGGTATCACTGGAATCAGCCTATCGTTTGCCTCCACGTCCTGGCAGTCCTCCTGAACTTCTTCCAGATAGCGCGCGAGAGGGAGGTCCCCCCATCGGCGGGCTTCAGCCAGGATCAGTTCGCGGGGGAAGTGGGGTGGTTCGTCGCTGGCTCGGCAGAGTCTCCAATGCAGAAGCTGAAAATAGCGAGTCAGAGGGAAATTGGGATCCAGTCTCTCTCCGTAAGCCCTGATCTGGCTCAGCAGTTCAGGGTCGACGGTTCGGTCCTCTTTGGCGGCCAACTCTGCCGCCACCGTCTCATTCAGCAGCGCGAGGTAGCAACTGGCCAGATCATCGTGATCGGGATCTCGCTCGGGGGTTTGGACGGGACGGCCGAGGTAAAGCTTGGCTAGAAGACGTCGCTCCTCGTAACTAAAGGGCCGGTCGGAGTGGACGCCTCGCGGTTCATCCCGCCCCCCTGTTAGCCATCGTGACACCGAGGCTGTGGCACCGGTGGCAAAGTCGGTGGAGCGCTTGGCCAAGTTGCGCAGGGTATCGGCGACCTCCGAGTGCGCATCGTCATCCTCTGGTTTTGCCGTGTCCCTTTCCACCTGCTCGTACCCAGTCGGCTTGGAAGTGGCCTGGCTCAACTGCTTCAGGCTGTCAAACCAGTGCTTGTAGTCACTGAAGTTGCGATGCGAAAAGGCAAGTATGTCAACGGTCGTGCCCGGGCTATCTCGCAACATCTGCCGGATAGCACTCACCAGCTCGGCAGCGGCGAATCGGTCTGCCAATCCTGTCTGTGGAAGGTGCAGATGAGTGATGGAAAAATGGCGCGCTCCCAACCCCCTCCCCTGCCTGAGTGTTTTTTCACACAAGGATCGAAAAGCGCGTGGTGAAGGCGTTCCCTTGTCGGGGAAGAGAAGAATGTGCCGAAAGGCCAAGGCTCCTGGCTCCCGCCTTACGGGATTCTCTCCCACCGCTTCCAGGTGATCGTCACCGGGCTTGGCGAGTTCAGCGATGAGATACCCGACCCTGTCCCAACTGCCCACCGTGATCAGGCAATCCCCCTCGCCCAAATTCTCCGGGTTGAGATAGCTCAGCGTCACGCGACTTCCCGGCGGACACAGGCGTGCGTCGAGACTCATGGTCTGCGAAGAGAGGCGATTGCGATACTCCTGGCAGAGTTCACGGACCTGGTCCTCTACCGACTCGGCCGGGAGGTTGCGAACCTCCAGGAGCCCGGACACCAAGTCTCGGGCGAGTTCAGAGCTCGCCTCCGGGAAATCGTCGTCGAGCCAATGGAGGGGAAGCAGTTCCCATCTCCCAGCCAATTGGACGAAATCGAGTTTGTCAAAAAATTCGTTCCACTGTTGTTCTGTCACCCCGATGAGTTGGACTTCCAGTCCCGCCGCTCCTACCAGCGGATGGATCTTCGGTCAGATCTCAGATCCCTAGCTCCAGAGAGGGCTCGCTTTGCCCAAAGAGTCTAGAGAGCTCCTGAGCAAGAGCTCGTGAAAAGCCCGCTCATCTCTGTCTTGGACGTCCTCCCGCTGCCGATTGAAGACCGAGTAGAGAGCGCTCAGCAAAACGACCACGCGCTCGCTCTGCGACTCCGAGAAGATCGGCTCCAAGCGCTTCCAATTCCAGCTGTTGCCCTGAATATAGGCCGTGTCAGAAGAACCATCGGACCACTCCAAGCCCCTTAAGTAGGCCAGGAAACTCTCCTTATGGGGAACCGGCCCGACAGCCTCGAGTGCGGCCACCTCCTCAAAGAGCCGAGCGGTGTGCGGTCTCAGGCCAGTGAGGTCTAGGCTTCGCTGGTCGCCTTCTTTCGGCGACAGATCGAGCTCTACGGCTTGGGCCTCGGGCTCAGCTTGGGCCTCGGGCTCAGCTTGGGCCTCGGGCTCGGCTTGGGTCTCGGGCTCGGCTTGGGCCTCGGGCACGGCTTGGGCCTCGGGCTCAGCTTGGACCTCGGGCACGGCTTGGGCCTCGGGCACGGCTTGGACTTCGGGCTCGGCTTGGGCCTGCGACCCAGGCTCGACCAGGACAGGTTCTTCCGGCTCTCCGGGCGATTGCGCCAGGGCGACTTGAGGCTTAGGACTTTTCGCTCGGTGGAGGGCTTTCTCAGATACGGATTCCGGTTCTACATCGGTGTGAAGCGGAGGGGGTTCCAAGTCTCCAGGCACCTCGGCAGGGCCATCGGCATCCTCGCTTTCACGGAGTGAGACCACAGGCTCTTGCGGCCTTGAGATCGTCGGTGCTGGAGCTTCTGAAGCGAGGAGCCATTCCTGTTTCTCGGCGAGAAGATCCAGGGTCTCGAGCAATCCCGCAGGCAGCCACAAGGTCGGTAGGTCTCGATACTTATCAGCCCTCTGGAGATCGGTAAAATATCGAATCGGCTCCAATCGGCTCTGCATGGCCGCAGCCGAAACCCGAGACCCATCCGCCAGCGGAAAGAGCTCTTCTTCGTAGTGGTCTGAAGAGGTCCAAAGTTCGAACCAGACTGAAGAGAGCGTCTCCATGGAGATTTGAGCCAGAGCGTGGAGGGGTCTCTTCCGAAACATCTCCGCCGAGGCCCAGAGCAGCAAAGTTGCGACATACTCTTTAGCCGCTTCAGTTTGACTCCGATCCACAAAGTTCAGGCCCCGAGAGTCCGGCCAACCCTCTTCCCACTCCAAACAAACCGTGGCTGGTGCGATGAGGCCGCTCAGGGTCCTGAGTTGCAACCCCGCCCCACGAAGATTCATGCGCAGCTGGATCTTCTTAGCGCCGTCGTCCTCACTCGCGTCGTCCGCCAGAGGGAATCCCACCTGAGCCCCAGACAGCCGCGGGGCCAGCCCCTCGACCATGGCGCGGGGACAATCTAGGAACTGAAAGTCCTCTCCTGAAAAGGAGAAAGGCGCGCGCGCGCTGTGCCTTTGTAAGCCCTCGGCTGAATAGAGTTCCCACTTCGGCGGGATGGCCTCGCTGAGGTCGCAGGGAGCTATGAGACAGGGGACGGGATAGCGGACAGCGGGGTCAAAGGACTCATTGGCCACAACATAGCAAGGGTGATCGCGCTCTTGACCCTCGAAGAAATCGTGCGGGGAAGTCCAGCGCAAGGGACCCTCTGGACTCGTGGTGACAACCCAGTTTGTCTGGGAAAATTCGGGCCGCGTGTACCAGTCCGAGAGGCGATGTATGTTGTGCCAGACCAGGGCGCTCGCCAGACGCGCCGCGTCGCCCTCGGTAGCGCTCCTGTCTTCAATGGCTCGAACCAAGGCTTCAAGAGCCAGGGGCGCGATCGTCTCTGCCAGTTCTGGGTCACCGAGACGCCCCTCGTAGTTTGGCTGCCAGTCCACCTCGCCGAAGAGCACGAAACTTCCCGGCAAACCGAGGGAATTGTCCTCAAAGCGAACCTGACCAGCCTTGCAGACCAACAGAACTCCCGCGCGGTCAGTCCGCGCCGGAAGGTGGAGCTTCCAGGAGAGAGCCTGCGAACCGATCGTGAGCTCCCCTGTCCAACAACACCGTTCCTGTGGAGACGACTCCGCGACCTGAGCGTCTCGGCTAAACCGTGAGAGTCGCTCTTCCAGGCTGCCCGCGCCGGTTTGGAGCGAAGACAGCTGTTGGGCCAGTCTGCTCGCTGAACAAAGGTGCCTTGGGCTAAAGATCCGTGTGAGGGCTCGATAATGATTCTCCCGGCAATAGACCACAACCGGCCTCCCTGGCCAGGCCGCCACGCTGCACCACTCAGACTCGTTCTTGAAGCAAGCGATCGTTGCGCCCTTCTCAACAATCTCCCAGAGCTCAGCCAGCGTGCCTCGCGATTTCCGACCCTCTGAATCACAGATGAGAAAGAGCGGACACGCGATCAGTGACCTATTGAAGCTCGCTAAACGCTTGCGCTGCCTGGTGATGTCGATACGCTCACCTACAACTTCGAGGAGCAGATCCTCCAATTCGAGATCGTGGTCTATCGACTTGAGATTCTGCTGCTCGGTGAAGTCTCCAACGAGTCGCTCGAGCAGAGTTCTCACCGCCTGCCGACACCGGCGCTCGGCCTGTTGGCGCGCCCAGGTGTCGGGTAGAGCGGTAAAGCCCAGATCGGTCTGCAAACCATCAGCGCAATACAAGACCCGGCAGAATTTGTAGGGGAGCTTCAGGTCGCTCTCCCCCATTCTGAGTCCGTGCCAAATCCAACTGATCGTCCCACAGGAACCCAGCGACTCGAAATTGGAGTTCGGAGAGTGGAGCACCACCACCAGTCCCGGCTCCTCGTCCTCGCGAACGGTATACCGTGACGCTAAGAAATCGGGAAACGAGCCCATGGTCATCACGGCCAGAGCAGACCCTGGCTCAGAGCCGCTGAGCCTCTTTCCGTTGAGTTCAAAGCTCTGCAGTGAGCTCAGAAAAAGTCGCTGAGAGACGATTTTTTCTTCTGGCAGCTTGCGAGCCATGATCTTGTCGGTGAGTTGGCTGAGAAACCGGCCGGCAACTTGTCGAAGCCCCGTCCGCTTCACCCACACCAAGGTCTCCCCGCGAGCGTCTTCGTGGGACGAAAAACTTGGCTCCGAAAGGTCTTGAGCCTGGACCGCCTGCTGAAACAGAAAGTCTCCCTCGGAATCTGTGCTCACGATGGTCCATTGAGCTCGCTGAAAGCGGATCGATGTGAGAATGGCCAGACCCAAGAGGCGCAGAGCCATTCCATCGTTTTGCGACGTCCCGCTACTGGCGTGGGACCAAAGGTCCTTGAGACCCGAACGGTCGATCCGGCAGTCTGCTCGAACCTGCAGGTCGTCAGCGTCGACCGTGAGCTTGAAGCGTCGAGCACCAAACGCGTGCAGGCTGGCGAGAATTAGGAGAAAATAGTTCTCGGGCTGGGCCAGAGCGAACTCTTTGAGCTTCTGACGAGCCTTTTCCGAACTGACCGTGAAGGAAGCGGTGCTCCCCTCTTTCTCGCCCTCCTCAACAAATTGGCCCAGAAATTCTTCGATCTTTTCCTTCTTGCCGCTCAAGACAAACACACCCCCAAGATCTCTAGGCGCGGGTGCACACCATCGACGATGAGTTGTGCCCGCAACCCGAAGACCTGTTCGAGCAGGTCTTCAGACAAGACTTCTCCCGGGGCTCCCTCGGCTACCAACCGACCTTTGCAGAGCACCACCAGGTGCTGGCAACACCGCGCCGCGGTGGAGAGGTCGTGAAGCGCCATAATCACGCCACCGGGTCTCGGCTGTTGGAGATAGTGAAGCAGCGACCATCCCGTAGCCAGATCGAGATGATTGGCCGGTTCATCCAGGATCAACCAAGGAGCCCTCCCAATGAGCGCCATACCCAGGCGCACCCGCTGGCGCTCCCCGCCAGAAAGCTGCGAGAGCCGACTCCCGAAAAGATCATTCAAGCGCAGGAAGGCCAGAGTCGACACCCGCTCGACGACCGTGTCATAGTTGCCGCCGAATCGCAGAGCCAAGACCTGTTCGACCTGAAAGTCCAAGGTAGACTCGGCTTCCTGCG
>CAZVVF010000267.1:0-5946 GCA_964630575.1 uncultured Burkholderiales bacterium
CAGCGAGTGGAAAGAAGAGCAGCTTGCCGTGGCGACAGGTGTCTTCCAGGTGTTGTCCGAGGAGACCCTCACGAAACTCTGCTACTGGCTGTCCCCTCAGGACATAGGGGTCGCGAACGGCAATGTCAACGATGCGACGCCCTCTAACGAGGTGCGCGATGCTCTGTCTGACTGTCTCGACTTCTGGTAACTCAGGCATGATACAGAAGGGATGGGCCTTTTTTTTCGAATTGGTGCATATGAGTACCGTTTTTACGAAAATCATCACCGGCGACCTGCCTGGACACTTTGTTTATCGCGACGAGACCGCTGTCGCCTTTCTGTCCATCAACCCGATCCGACCTGGGCACACGCTCGTTGTACCTCATCGCGAGGTGTCCCATTGGGTCGACCTCGACAGCGAGACGATGCAGCATCTGACGAGCGTGGCTCATCGTGTGGCCCAGGCCCAGATGGAGGTCTTTCAGCCTCAGAGGGTGGGAATGATCATCGCAGGGTTTGAGGTTCCGCACACTCACATTCATTTGGTACCCATTGACCGAGAGAGTCAATTGAGTTTCGCCCACGCCGCTGCCAGCGTCGACCACCAAGAGTTGGCTCAGATCGCTCAAGACCTAGCTTCGCGACTCGTCCGTTGAAGGGGGCGATGACAGCCCTGGTGTTTCTAGCTCTCTTCAGCACGGTTTGGGCCCAATCGAAGGAGGCCAGCGAGGACTCTCAGCTGTGGGAGGCGCTGGACCGGGAAGTGACCGCAGCCATCGCCGAGGGGCAGACCACGGGGGCCTCGCTGTTGGTGGGTCGCGCAGACCAGGTTCTGTACTACAAAACCTATGGTTCGGTAGAGGCCGATGGCCAGGAGCCAGTCAGCAAAGACCACCTCTTTGACGCCGCCTCCTTGACCAAGCCCCTGGCGACGGCGACCTCCGTGTTGCTCTTGGCCCAAGACGGTAGGATCGATCTGCAGGCTCCCTTGACGGACTACCTGCCGCTACCGTGGACTGAGTCTCCCACGGTTGCTGAAGTGCTGAGCCACTGCGGGGGGCTGCCGCCGGTTATGTCCGAGGAAGGGCTTCCAGACTCTCTTCTCTCGGTGGAATTGGCGGGGGCACCAGGTGAGAAATTTGTCTACTCCGATGTCGGCTATATGTTGCTGGCGCTTTTGGTGGAGCGAGACAGCGGCCTGACTTTGGACAGGTTTTATGAGGAGAGGATCGCCGGTCCGCTGGAGCTATCAGGGGCAACCTTTCGTCCCGAACCCAGCGACTGTGTCCCCACCTATGGGGTTCCCGCTGGTACCGTTCACGACCCCAGAGCCCGTGCCATGAACGGCGTCTCCGGTCACGCTGGGTTATTCTTGAGGGCCTTGGATGTGCATCAACAGCTCGCCCGAACGTCGCGCCTTCTCAAGCCGGAATGGAGAGAGCTGTTGTTTCAACCCTTTCGCAAGGGAAGAACCCTGGGACTCGATCAGGATACTCAGTTCTCTTCTGCTCGGGGCTTGCGATTCAGTCCTTTGACGAGCGCCGGTCACACGGGGTTCACCGGTACCAGCTTTTGGTGGGATGAACCGTCTGCACTTCACGTTGTCCTTCTGACCTCCCGCTTGCATCCGGACAACAAGGGCTCTGTGATCGGGTTGCGGAGGCGGGTGGCGACCTTGGTCGCCGACCACTTCTTGGGTACCCAAGTGAGAACCGGACTCGATGAACTCGCCCTTTCCAACTTTGAGAGACTAGACGGGAAAAAGGTGGGGTTTGTCGTCAATCAGACGAGCCGGGACCGTTTCGGACGCCACCTGACCGAACTCATCTCCTCAGAGAACAACTTTGAGGTCGTGCGTTTGTTCACGCCCGAGCACGGCTTACTGGGCATCAAAGACGAGAAGATCGAGCACGGGTTTCACCAGGGGTTGGGGGTACCCATCATGAGCCTCTATGGAGAGACCCGCGCTCCGAAAGAGGAGTGGTTTCGCGACCTCGACGTTGTGGTCTTCGACCTTCAAGACGTGGGCGTTCGATACTACACCTACATCAGCACCCTCAAAGCTTGCCTAGAAGTGGCGAAGAAAACATCGACGGAGATTCTCGTACTGGACAGGCCCAACCCCTTGGGTGGGACTTTGGTCGACGGACATCGTGCCGAAGTCTTGAGTTTTATAGCCTGTGACACGTTGCCTCTGGTACACGGAATGACCATGGGCGAGGTCGGCCAGTTTCTCAATCGGGAAATAGGAGCCAAGCTCGGTGTTGAGACGATGGTTGGCTGGGACCGCTCAATGGGTTGGCGAGACACAGGTCTTGCACTTCTGTCGCCTAGCCCGAACCTGGCTGAGTTGGAAGCGATACAGCTCTACCCGGTTCTGGGGCAGGTCGAATGGTGCCAGATGAGTGTGGGGCGAGGAACTTCCGCGCCGTTTCGCCTGATCGGGGCGCCCTATATCAAAGACCCATCGGCACTGGCCCACTATCTTCAAAGTGAGATGGACCCAGTCTTCGACTTTCAACCGAGATACTTCGTGCCTGCTAGCTCGAAATTCGAAGGGGAGCTCTGCGGTGGGGTAGAGGTGAGTCTGAAGGGCTCTCTGGACCGACCCGCTCAGGATGGTCTTCGGCTCGCTCGTCTGCTAGAGCGCCGCTACCCAGGCCTTTTTCAACTTCAATCGATGGCTCAGCATCTCGGTCGTGACCGTGTTGACGAGGAGCTTTGGACGCCTCCGAACAACGCGTTGTGGCGAAACCTACGAAAACCATACTTGTTGTATCGGTAGTGACCCGACCCAGAGGTCACACAGGCCAGAGGAACGATAATCCAGAAAGAAAAACCATGTCTACGTTGAGATATTTACTTGTTGTCACACTCCTGTCTTTTTCCCTCATCCTCGCCGCATCAGCCGACGAGGTGTTCGTGAGCAATCAACCCTTCGCCGGACAAGTTCTGGGGACCGGGTCCAAGACTCGTCTCAAGCTCGACGACCTGGCTTCGGCTCTGGAATCGGTCGCTGACAGGGGAGAAGATGGATGGACCATCGACGGTTTCCCGGTAGAAACGACGCAGGAAAACGGCGTCGTGTGGGTCGAGGTTGGTGCGCTTCCTGAGGGATTGGTCCGGGTGATTCGCTCTGATGAGTTGGAGACGCTGGACATTTACAAAGTTGAGCAAACCTCTGCCTTCATCGACGAAGATTGGGGCGGACAGGGCACCCTGGTTTGTTTTTATGGTGCTTGGAGCCCAGCCTGTCGGGCCATGAACAACACCCTGGCTGTACTGGCCCAGTCCCGCACCCTAGAGCTTCGAATTCTGGACATCGACCGACCGGGAACGCCGGAGTTTCGAGAGTATGCTCGGTATTTTTCGGGCAACAAGATTCCCTATTTTGTGGTCATCGACGACCAAGGTCGCAAGCTGCACTCCTTTGCTGGCTTGACATCCTACGGTGATACCCTAAAAGAGATCAAAGCGGCCTTTGCAAAGCAAAAGTGAGGAGACCAGGTATCCGGCGGCTCCATACTGGTTCGGAATGGTCACCACGGTGCCAGCGGCACAGTAGCCTTTCGGGGCAGCGTTTTTTGAGGGCGCTCGCGAAGTCTTTGTTGTCGTCGAGAAACTCTCGGTCCATTCCGCTGTCTCCACAGCTGAGGTAGATTCGCTTGGCTGGCGTTCCAGGGAAAGCTTGCAGCAGTTCAGAGAAGTAGTGTCGTCCAGCCGAAAGGCAGGCAACAGACGGGAAGAGCTTGGGATAGCTCCAGCCAGTATAGAGCGCAGCCACCCCTCCAGCCGACGCTCCCACGAGACCTTTGAGCCTGGCCCGTGGAAAACACGAGCGAATATAGGGGATGACGTATTCCGCCAGAAAGACGGCGTGGCGGTGGCCGCTCGGTGAGTAGTGCCCCGGCTCCTGACTCCAGCCCACGTATTCCTGGTAGCGCTTTTTTGAAGCGGGCACACCCACCACGAGCAGAGGGTGTGGCCACTTCGAAAAGCGCGACACACCACTCCAATGGGGTTGGCGAGAGACTTTGGGTTCCGCGAAGAGGTTCTGCCCATCGAGGAAGATCATGAGGTCACAGGGCGTCCAACGTCCGCTGAAGTTTCGCCACATGAACAAGCTGCGTCGGTAGACACCGGTGCCTCCGCTGGGCTCCCAACGGGTGTGCTGTTCGAGGGTCCCAAAGGGAACCTCTGGATAGGGCACAATGCGAGGGCCTGTGGGCATTTAACCTTCTCTCATGACACGTGCCGGATTTTCGCCTCTCTTCACTTACCGGCGGTATTCGTGTCTTGTAGAAAGACTCCCTACGCCGTGAGGCGCTTCAGGGTAAAACTCCTTAGGGTCCTAGCGACTTGCTTGATCGTCTCGTCGGTGGTGGAGGTTCCGGCCGTGAGTCCCACGATGCGCAATCCCCGAAACCACTCCGCTCGCAGTTCCTGAGCGTTGGACACCCGCCACCAGGGAATCCCCTCTTCTTGGGCCCGCAGACCCAACTGCAAGGTGTTGTTGCTGTTTGGACCGCCGACCACAACGAGCGCTTGGACTCGCTTGATGAGGTCGTTCACGGCCGTCTGGCGGTCCTTGGTGGGTTGGCAGGTGGTGTCCACAAACTGGATATCCTGATTGGGATTCAGTTCTCGAATCCTGTTGTGAAACTGCATCAGTTGATCCGGTCGGGTGGTGGTTTGATTGACCACCGCGATCTGGTCAAAGGGGTAGTGCTGAACTTCGCTGAGACTAGAGATGACCTCATAGCGGGTTAAGTCGCCGGCCAGACCGTCGACCTCCACGTGACCTCGTTTGCCGATAAGAACGAGGAAGTAGCCTCTCTTGTGGTAGTGCAGTGCGGCCTTGTGGGCTCTTCGCACCAAGGGGCAGGTGGTGTCGTGCACTTTGTATCCTTCATCAAGAAGGTGGGAGCGGACCTTGTCACTCACTCCGTGGGCTGTGATCAGGACCTCTGGGGTTTCAGGTTTTAAGGACCTTTGCTGCTCGGACTGCTGCCGAAATCCTCGCTGAGTGAGTTCATCGGTGACCACGGGGTTGTGCACCAACTCTCCGTGGACTGTGACCGCTGAGGGATCAGAAATGTCCCTCATGGTCTCTAAAGCATCGCGAACTCCAAAACACATGCCCATATGCTGGGCCTCCACAACTAACACTTTGATACTCCTCGTAAAGGCATATAGAATGACCCCTTCTCTCTTAAACTTGGGATTGTAAAGCTTTTGGGCAAAAAAAAGGCTGAGCGATGGCGCCCCCCCATCGACTAGGCTGGGCTAAAGCCGGTTTGCCAACCGGGGGCACCTTCGACACTGGCGGCTTTCAGAACGGTTTGAAGCTCTTCGAGGTACTGTTGAAAGCGCTCTCGTCCCAGGTTCGTGATGACGCAGGTCGTCTTTGGTCTTCCCTGACCAGATTCTTTGATGATCTCAACGAGTTCTTCACGCTCTAGGACCTGAAGGTGTCGGCTGAGATTACCATCGGTAAGGCTGCACAGGCTCTTGATTTCACCGAAAACAAGACCCTCCGGGTGAGTGAAAAGGGAGGTCAAAATACCAAGACGCGCCTTTTCGTGAAGGACTCGGTCTAGCCCGTCGTAGGAGTATCTCCCAGGTTTGTCGCTCATAGGGTTTCTCTCTCCAGATTCTGGTACATCACATAAGCCAACATAAACTGGCCAAGTCCAAACACTCCGCCGACGTACCAAGGCTGAGTTAAGGCCGATTCGCAGAAGCCCAAAAGAAGGGCACCTGCCATCAGGTAGAAGGCTCCGACCCAGCCCACACCCCGTGGTAAATAGGGGCGTGAGGCAAAGATTCCGAGCGCGAACATCACGGACCAGATCCCTGGAAGCAGTTCCAGGCTCGTGTCCTTGGCAACAAAGACCATCGTGAGGAGCATCCCGGCGCAGAGCGTGGGCAAAAACTGTCCCACAGTGCGCTTGGTTATACGCC
>CAZVVF010000268.1:0-5944 GCA_964630575.1 uncultured Burkholderiales bacterium
TTTGAGGACCTTAAGAATGATCAGCCAGGGGAGCATTCCTGAATCACAATTGCCAAAATCTTTGAAGTAGTGATGCCCCGACATCTCGCCTCCGTAGACGGCACCGGTCTCTTTCATCGTCTGCTTGAGAAACACGTGGCCCGTGCGGCTGAGGAGAGGCTCGCCCTTGAGGGCCAGCACACTTTGAATCGTGCACCAGGTGAGCCTTGGGTCATAGAGCACAGGGGCTCCTGGATTGCCTTTGAGGCAGAACTCAGCGAGGGGCCCAATGAGGTAGTAGCTGTCCACGAACGTGCCCTCGTGGTCGTAGAGAAAACATCGGTCAAAGTCTCCGTCCCAGGCGACACCGAGGTCCGACCCCGTGCGCACGACCTCAGAGGCGGTGAACTCTCTATTCTCGGGCAGAAGCGGATTCGGTACACCGCGAGGAAAGGTTCCATCGGGTTTTCCATTGACCAACTCTATGCGAAGGGAAGGATAGGCCTGCTGAATCTGCCTCAGCCAGGGTCCGGCCGCACCGTTGCCCGAATCACAGAGAATTTTCCAGTCGCCGACCTCAGCCGGCGATACAACGGATTTCAGATGCTCTACGTAAAGGGGGCCCAGATCCAAAGATTCTGAGGCGGGTTTCTGAGCCAGATCACCGGCCTCCGGATCGGGCAGTTCCTCCACTATCGTCCGGAGTTTGAGAAAGTCACTCTCCGAGCACGGGATGGCGTTCTTGCCGACCATCTTCATCCCGTTGTAGTCCATGGGATTGTGGCTGGCCGTGACCATGATACCACCGTCAAAATTCAGATCGGGACAAAAGCAACTGAAGTAGATGACCTCGGTCCCGCACAAACCCAGATCGGTTACGCGGGTACCTCCGGCTATCAGGCCCAGGGCTAACCCCTCGACCAAGGCTGGACTGCTCAGTCGCGGGTCACAGCCAACGGTGACGCTCTCTGGCTTAAAAAGCTTGCTGTAGGCCAGACCTATCTTGTAGGCCAAGGCGGGAGTCAGTTCATCGAGCTTTCCCCGAATATCATAGGTCTTAAAACACTTCAAAGCGCTCATGCTTCTCCCTCGGCTTGTCTGCCTCTATAAGTTCTCGATTTCTTCAACAGTGGATCGACTTTCCTATGCGATTCTCATCACCTTCTAGCGCCCCTTCGCCGAAGCGAGAGAATCATCACAGTGTGTCCTTTTGGTCAGCGGAGAATTGGGGGCGGTGGCGGAAGAAGAATTGCAGAGGGAGGTGGCAGCGTGCGGCCCAATCCGCTTCGTTGTGAGCCGCCCCTGGGAAGCTGAAGTAGAGGAGGTCTCGACCCCAGACATAGCCGCGCTTGAGCATCAGATCGCAGATGTTTCTGGTCACCTCATAGTTGTCGCCCGGCCAACCGCTATCGAGATAGAATTTGGCAGTGGAGACTTCGCCGCTGGCGATGGCCTCCACGAGGTCGTCTTGATAGCTGAACGTGCTGCTGAGACAACCGGCAAAACCGAACACTTGGGGCCACCGCCAGGCCAGGTGGAAGGAGACGAGTCCCCCCAGCGATGAGCCCATCACGGCCGTGTGCTTGGGACCACTGAGAGCTCTGAGGTCTTTGTAGAGTTCCGGAATGAGTTCCTCGACAATGAAGTGGCCATAATCGTAGTAGCCGGGATTGGTGTACTCCGCCATCCGGTCTTCTGGGTAGATTCCAACCACGATGCACGATCTCACGGCGTTCATTCGGTCCAAGAGTTCGAGCGTTTCACTCAGGCGCCAGGTTTGACCGGTGAAGGCCTCGCGCGGGAAAAACAGATTGTGGGCGTCGTGCATAAACAAAACGGGAAAATGCTGAAAGTAGTTCTCATGGTATCCCGCCGGGTGGTAGACGCGGATCTTGTACGAACGCTTATTCTTCTTGCTCTGATAGACTTCCGGCTCTTTGGAAAGAGTGCCACCTTCATAGAAGAAATGAGGAAAGATCTCTTTGCTGCGTTGGGCCTGAGTGAGCATATAGTTGCTGCCGACCGACCAGTGGAGCTGGTCATAGACCCTCAGGCAGGGTTTGAAATAGATGTAGGGGCGGTCGAAACTCAACTCGAACGTCCATCCCCCCTCCTTGTGAACCTTGACCGCCTCCACGTCCAGACCCCAATCGAGGTCTGTGCGAAGCACCATTCTGCCAGCGTCTTGAGGGTACCTCACCGTTACAACAAGTTTCGTCATCTCCGGGCTTACTACGAGACGCGTCGTAAAGCCCCTATCGCGGTGAGTGGCCCACGGCAGGAATTGCCTTTCGCCGCAGTCTCTGCAAAACTAGTCTTCTCAGCGTGTCTCAACACGACCGAGGAAAGGTTGGCCTGCTAGATTGTTTCGTATTGAGTATAGTGCCGACCTGGAACACGCGACGTGGCTGAGTTCGGCGATTCGCGGTGTGGCGTCTCTGTGGATAGAGGATGAAGGGCGACTCTACGATTTGGAGCTCGTTGTGGCTGAGGCCGCCAACAATGCCGCTGAATATTCCAAGGGCAATCCCGTCGTGATCCTAGACAAGGATGGGGCCTCCCTGCTGATCGAGGTGCAGAGCCGAGGCCACAGAATCGGGGTCGACCTGGACCGAGCGAGCGACTGTTTGAACTTCGACCCTGAGGATGTTGCGAGTGTCGGTGAGTCAGGTCGAGGTTTTTTCTTGCTCCAGAGTCTCACGGAAGAGCTCTCTGTGACCCACCGAGAAGGAGTCAACATCGTGAGGTTTCGGTTCGCCTTGAAGGCCGCGGAGTCCCAAGCTGAGTCGGGACCTTTCTCAAGCTCCTAAAATGGTTTTGACCTCATTGAGTGAAGCTTGTTAGGATGTAGGGGGGGCTGTCATCAACACCGGCACACAAATTATAGGAGCGGCTCTGTGCTTTTTCTTTTTGCTGAGTTCGGCTTGGGCCCAAACCGAATCGGATTACCAGTCTGCGGCTCGACCCTTTGGCTTGGACATCACAGCCCCGGTTCAGGTGGGTGGCTCCGACGCGGGATCGGCCGATTTTGCCGGTAACACTCTCGGGGAGCTACGAACCTGGGTCAACAAAAATCTTTCCGAGAGCCGAGCCATTCCGGACGCCTCGGCTCTATCGTTGGACCCCAACAGCCTGTTTCTGTCCACCGAGTCTGAAGTGAGAGTCTACTTCGTCACAGAGGGGGCCGGCTATCACAACACTCTCGGTTTTGACAATGCCGAGAACTCCACTCTCATCTTCCCCGATGCATCAACAGCCGATCTCGGCTACGAATTCAGTGTAGGAGAGGACGGGACCATCCAGCCTTCCACAGACGCCAAACGCTCGGCAAGCGCTCCTGTAGCACCAGGGGATTTCGTCGACCTAGGGGTTCTTGAGGGAGGGACGAGCTTGGATTTTTTTCTTCTCGCCAACGGAGCGCGTGGCGGGACGACCAGCTTTTCTACGGAGCTCGAAGACAATCCCGACGGTATCGAGCACGTGGTCGCTTACGCCCTGCCAGGAAGTCCTTTCCTCCTGATCGGTTTCGAGGACCTTTGGGGCGGTGGTGACCAAGACTACAACGACCTCGTCTTCGCTCTAGATATCGGAGAGCGCAACGTCCGGGCACTCGGAGGGGCTGAACCAGGAACTCTGGCGATACTGCTCGGATTGCTCGCGGTGTTGAGGAAGCGAACAGGATAGGCCAGTTGAAGAAAGCTCTTCTGTGGGGGCTCGGAGCCATCATGGTGATGACGCTGGCGTCGCTATTGTGGAATCAATGGCAGAGCAAGCGCAATGTCGAGCGCTATCACCAGGCTCTGGAGATCGGTGCTGAGAACCCTCGGCGAGCGCTCGAGATTCTCTCTGAGTTGAAGCTCCCTGAAGAACTCGAAGAACAGGCCGAACTCCATCGCTTGGACTGGCTCACGAAGCTCGGCAGGGTCGACGACATTCTGCTCAGTTACAACGGTAAGCCGGAGATCCTCTTTCTCCACGAGGGAGCCGCCCAGCTGGCGAGTCAGGCGTTCGTCTCCGCCGGACATCTAACCGGTGCTAGAAAGTTGCTCGATCACTGGCAAGAGAAAGGCCAGAGGCCCGCTGAGTGGTACGGTCTCAAAGCCGATATCCTGGTGAAGGAAGGGGACCTGAGCAAGCTCAAGGATTTTCTTCTGAACAATCCTCTCGAGGGCGATCGAGACGCGGTCCGACTGATGCGCCTGGCCATGATCGCCAAGAGCCCCGACGATGCTTGGGACCTGCTGGAACAAGCCCGGTCCATAGCCCCCAAGAATCCCGATGTTCGTACCTTTCGAGCACAACTCTTGGAGGGGCGGGGTAAGAAGGGCGCGGCTCTCTTCGAATACCGAGCAGCCTATGAGTTGGACCCGACAAACCCGCAGCGCCTCCTGAGACTCTCGGAGTTCTATCTTCGCCAGCACAACTACGGTTTGGCTCTGAGCACCTATGACAGTCTGCCCAAGGAGGCTCCTGAGAGCTATCGATACCGGTTCTACTCAGCCGTTGTTCGAGCGAATCCAGACAAGCCCGAATTTTGGTCGGATAGCGACGGTCCTGGTGGCCGTTTGCACTGGCACCAGGTTTGGCTACGCACGCTGCAGTTCTTGAAAGACGGAGACTTTGGAGCGGCGGAATTGGCCTTTCAGGCTATGCGCGCCGAGCGCGCCATCGAGCCGGAACTGGTGTGGGCCTTGGACCGAGTTTTCGCGCTCCGTCAGGGCAAGATGTCGGTAGCCTCTGAGCCGCCGGTCACCCCTGATTTCGCGACTGTGCATCGCTTCTACAGCGAGCTTTCGAAGGAGGACCTCAGCGAAGAGTTTCTTCAGAGTGACCACGTTTTTTCCGCCCTCTTTCTCTCTCACGGCTGGCTCGAAGCTGGCCTTCGCCTGCCTCATCCCGAAGTCGTTCCGAGCAGCTATCCAGAATGGCTAGGCTTTGCTCTGGCCCAAGCTCTCAGACAGAATCGCGGTCCGGAATCAGCCCTGGCTTTTATCGAGAAGAACCCCAAGGCGCAAGGCATCCAGGTTCTCAAGGCTGAGCTTTTGTTGGGCCTCGGCAAGAACGATGAGGCCCTGAAGATACTGAAAACTCTCTCCACTGGGACCTCGCCCGAGTCGCTCCGAGCCTGCTACCTTCTGACGTTTTGGGCGCTCGACTCCAACGATTTTGAGTTGGCACAGAGGACCTTAAGAGAGAACCCGTCCTTCGCCGAGACTACCGTTGGCGTGGAGCTTCGAGCCAATTTGGCCTTAGCCCAAAAGGACCTGAAGAAGGCAACGAAGCTGTATCGCTCTGTCCTTTCCGAGTCCACTCAAGCCAAGATTTTTCTCGCCAAGCAAGCCTACTCAAAGAAGGATTGGGCCGAAGCTGAACGGCTCTCGGTGGAGGCCTTAGAGCAACACCCCGAGACTCCCGTGCTTTGGAAGAATCTAGAGAGCATCCGTCAGGCCAAAGCGAAAGAGGCGAGGGATTAGACGGTGCTGACCGCGCTGACGGGGTTGACTGCACTGCTGGTAGGGACAGGCTTGTTGTACGGGCGGGGCGACTGGAGCTCTGCACTCCTGGGGTGGGCTGTGATGGGGGCTTTCTTCTATCTGCTGCCACCCTCGATCCGCTGGAGTGATTCTGAAGAGCCGAGCTATAGGGTTTTTTCACTGGCCATTCTCACGGTTGTGGCATCGGTTTTGCAGAGCTTTCTCCTACTGAGTGGGGTTCTGACGATCAGTCTTTGGTTCTGGCTGGAGAAGGGCCTGGATGAGGTGGCAAAGGCGCGCCTGCGTCGTCTGCTCATCTTACCATTCTGCGCGCTGCCCTGGCTCAGCTACGATCTCTCTGCTATCGGCTGGTACTTCAGGTTGACAGCGGCCTGGTTCACCGACGCTCTCTTGTCCGTTATGGGTTTTGAGGTCACTCGTTCGGGGACGGAATTGCAACTGGCGACTTTTTGTTTGCGAGTAGACCCAGC
>CAZVVF010000269.1:0-5941 GCA_964630575.1 uncultured Burkholderiales bacterium
TGAGACCCTCATCGGCGTGATGATGCCCACTGCAGTAGAGCACAAACTCTCCTGCTGAGGACTCCTTGCCAAAGCCTTCGGAATAGGTATCAAAGCCGGCTGCCGGACAGATGGGATAGGCTGTCATGTAGTCGGGATACAGACGCTCCATGGCTTGAGGGGGTTGACCGTCGTGGTCTTGGATGAAGCGCTCGGTGGCGCGCTTGAGGGTTTCCAAGTTCCGCTGACACCCTTCGACCTGAGACGCGCTCACGATCTGGTGATCCCCAATATTGTGCAAGAGGATAAAGAAACAAACTCCGAGCGCTGTGGCGATCATGCCACGCCATGGCGTGACCTCGAGATTGACCAGCCAATGAACGAAATTGTGATATCGCTCCTCTAGGCTCTTCGGCCCGGACCGCTCCCGTTCCAGAGCCATCCGCGTCCGCTCCAGAAGTTGTGGTGGGGCCTCCTCAGGCTTCCACTCTCCCATGAGATTCAAGGCCGTCTCGATTCCTGAGAGTTCCTGTGAACAGGAAGCACACTCCTCGAGATGAGCCTCCACCTCGCCCTGCTCGGAAAACGACAACTCCCCCAGCGCGAACCCACTGAGCCGGTCCTCTATCTCCTTGCAGTCCATAGTGCCAGACTCGTTTCTCATAGCCAGGAGACTCTCCTACCCTAGTCTCAGCAGACTCTCGCCTAAGACCCGGTCACCGAGTGGTCGGGCCTCACCACACAGCCGTTCCCTCTGCTTTTGATAGAGCAGGGAGGTGGTGACCAAAAGCGAGCCCAGTATCAAGTAGGTGTTCGTTTGGCTGTAAGAGTCCAGAACATGAATGTCCACCAACAGAATCTTGAGCACACTGGCCACCAGTGTGGTCAGTCCAAAAAAGCGATAGGCGTTGACCTGAAGCGCGATCCCCACGGCCACGATCAGGAAAGCGATGATAGACCAGAAACCCGACAACAGCGGCTGGAAGAGCACCAAGTCTCCCCAAGACCGGTGCAGCAAAAAGGTCACTTGAAAGCAGAGAATCAAAAGTCCCGAAACCGCCAGTGCATTCCGTGCTTCCCGCTCCATCACGAGCCCATGAGCGATGCAGAGAAAGAGCCCGGCCAGTAAAATCGAGCAGGCAAAGTGGAGTGGGCCTACGGAGGTCAGGAAATTGGCGTCGTACACAATGGATTTGATGAACGCGGCGAAGAGGAGCAATCGACTGAAGTCAAAGGCTCCTTGACCCAGCAAGTTCCAGTCTCTCGCCCCCGAGGAGTGCCGCAGGAGAAAGCAAGCCAGCAGTGCCCAGCAGAGAGTCGCGATGGGACCAGAGTCCAGAAACAGACTGAGTCTGGCCAGGACCACCGCTGCCATGCATTCCAAGTCCTCAGGCGCGTACGCCGCCCTTGCCTGAGATCGCGACCAGCGATAGGTGAGCGCAAACGAGAGCGAGATTCCGGCCAATCCAAGCCAGCCCTCTAGCCCTTCGACGCGAGGCCAGAGAAGAACACCGCAAGCGACCAAAAACTGCAGACGCAGGGCCGCTCTCGGTCGTGACGCTCGCATCAACAAGGCACCGAAAAGTGCTGCTGAACAAAGAGAGAGCATAGGGTAAGGCCGATAGACCTGCAGCGCCAGGTCTGCGAAGAAGATAACCGCCGGAGCGCTCGCCACAAGAGTGGTTTGGTGACCAAGTTTCCTGGCCATCCATACCGACAGGCTAGTGAAGCCCCAGACGGCGAAAACCACGCCGAGGGGCAACCGGGCACCGAGCAGAAGCGACGCGATCAAGCCGAAGCCGCAAAGCTTTGCCAAGCCGTTGAACATTTTCTCTTTGTCGGAGAATTGGCCGATCCAAGTCAGAGTGAAGTGAGCCAGGCTCAGAGCCACCAGCGTCGCCGGAATCGAGGAAAAAGCGGGTAAAAGGGCCATTCCGATCAGCAAGACCCCTGTCCAGTCCCAAAAGCCTGAGAGTCCAAACCCTCTCTTGAGGGCCCGCTGCGCACTGAGTCCCACAAACAGCGTAGCCAGAGGCAAAGTCAGCCAAGCCCCATCAGCGAGATCCCATACCCTAAACGCCTTCCAGACCCCAAGGCCCAAGAGAAAGTGGCCCGACCACCTCAAGAACGAGAGATTTCGGCGCTCCACCGACAGAAACGCACAGGCCGCCCCCGAGGTCAGCAAGACGAACGGAAGGAACTCTCCAGCCACAACAGCGACAGCCACCTTGGCGGCGACTCCAACACCGAGAAGAACGGACCCCTGAACAAACAAGACCTGATCGGAAGTGAGTTTCTCCCGATACAAAGCCAGCAGGGCGTAATAGCCCACATACAGTGAGAAGCTTAGCCCCAAGAGGGCGTCGGCATCGCCCATACTGGGCAGGACGTAGGTCACCTGGAAGGTCACCAAGGCCAGAGCAAAGAGCGAGAAGCGGCTCAGAAGAACTCGATGTCGGGTCACGCTGAATCCGCAAAGCAAAAGGATCAGGGCAAGACCGAACCAGAGAAGCGTGACGAGCCCAAAGAACCGAGTCTCGCTCGAAAAATAGGTCACGAAGCTGATACCCGCACTCAGAAAGAGCAGGCTCAAAAGGAGATTGTTGGTGGCGAGTTCCTCGAAGTTTCTGTTCTCGGCTCTCCGAGCGTCAGCAATTTTCGCAACCCAAGCATGTCCTAGAGCAAGAAGCAGATAAACCGAGACCGGAACCCAGTTGGAGAACTCCAGCAACACCATCGAACTGAAAGCGGCAAAGGCGCTAGGGTTCACAAAAGAGACCAAGAGATTGAAGTTCGAACTCTGCGGTCGAGTGAAGAAAATCACGTTGTTGGCCACGAACGACAAAGCGTAGATCAAGAGCAAGAGAGCCAAGGCCTGATCACCGGACTCCCCTCGAAAATGTAGAAAGTACAACGTGTAGCTCCCCAAGGCCGCTACCACGAGCTGAAAGTCCCATTTTTTTCGAAGAGCCACCACCGCCGTTCCCAAGTTGATGGCAAAGAGATAGAGAAACAGCGCTGCAAACTGGTCAAACTCAAAAGCCAGAACGAGTGGGGCAGAAAAGTACACCACGGACATCACGTTGCCGATCAGCTTCGAATCGTAGCGGAGCACAGAAGCGTTGGAGATCGTGACCAGACCGAGCAGCAGCATAAAGAGTGTGCTCTCGTCGAGGAGTTGATGGCGAAAGTGGGCCGAGCAGGCGACAAAGAACAGCAGGCAATACCCGGCTGTCAGCACGGGGGGAGCGAACTGCTCAAAGCCCTTGCGAAAGAGGTACTCTCCGGCGACCAGTAGGACCACTCCTAGGCTGGCACCGATCAGAGATTCCCAGACTCCCGTCGCTAGAGCAGAGCCTCCCGAGGGCGCTGCGGACTTCAAGTAAGAAACCAGACCGGTCAGTAGCAAGAGGACTCCGGCAAGGTTCAGGTAGTGGCCAGCAAAGCGCATCTCTGCAGAGGAGGCTCTCTCGCGCTCTGGTTTCGGCCGAATGTCATGTTCTAGGTGCTGATCGCTCAATTCCAATTCGTGTCCCTCCTTGGGCCTTGCTCCCGCAGCCCTTTTTGGGGGCTACACTGCTGATACGAATCGAATTGTCGTTGGGTTCATTTTTTGGGAAATTCTTTTTGTAGTCTTTTGGCCAGACTCCGAAGCGCCGTGTGTTTGCGCGATTTGACCGTGCCTACGGGAATATTCAAGACTTCGGCTATCTCCTCATGGCTGAGGTCTTGATACTGAGAGAGAACGAGAACGTCCCGTTGCTTCTGTGGTAAATCAAGAATCGCCGTCCTTACCTTTTCTCGCTGAAGAGAGCGCTCGAGCCTCTCTTGGGGCGAGAGTGCCGTGTCCGCGCCTACTGCCTCCTCGCAGAGCTGAACTTCTCGACGCGCCTTCTTGCGTCGAAGCTGGTCCCGACAAACATTCAGGCAGATCTGATAGAGCCAAGGGCGAAACCTGGCTCCTTTTCGAAAGGTCATTCGGCGTCTGTGAACTCTTATAAAGGTCTCCTGAAAAGCGTCTTCAGCATTTTCACGACTACCGAGCATACGAAAGGCAAAACTATAGAGAGGCTTTTGATAGCGACCCAGAAGCGTCTCGAGCGCGCTGTCTCGGCCCCCCTGCAGTCGCTCCAGCAGTATCTCGTCAGTCACCATGCCCGCACGGGTTCTAGAGATATCCTCGGAACCCCCGTTGACAACCGGTGGATTCAGCAGCGCCTGGGCACCCTCCTCACTGGAGCCCCTCTATGCCAGCGGTCTCTCGCTCTCGGCAAAGGGAATCTGAAAAAGGGCATAAGAAAAGTCCCGGCTGGGGAACCGGGACTTTAGGTTTGGGTGTCTTGGGTATTTGATTGTGTAGTCATCTTACTGTGAAAGAGAATTTTACTCTGTGAGCCAGTTCACAGACGCGCTGCACAGCATACTGTAAAGGTTCTAGCTCCCCGGGTAATATCGGAAGCGATCCCAAGGAATCTTTGCCCATAGACACAATGGGGCGAAACGAATATGAAGAACCGGTCCTGGTACATGGGCTACCTCGTGAACTTCCTAGCTATGGCCTGCCATATGGCATCGACCCTGCTCTCGGTTCATTGGAAGCAAGCAGGCTTCGAAGACGGGCAAATAGGCTCTCTAGCAGCGACCTTCTCCATGGCAGCCATCGCCAGTCGCCTCGGCCTTGGTTACGGGTTAGAACGCTGGGGCCGAAAACCGTTCCTCATCCTAGGCGCCGCCCTGTTGACACTGCTGGTCGGCGTCTACCCCTATCTTGGAAACAACTTCTCATACTGGTTGCTCGTGCGCCTTCTCCAAGGCGTCGGGTTGGGCTGCTACATCACCGCGATACTCACCTGGGTCGCCGACCGCTCTCCTCCCGACAAGATCGGACAACTCCAAGGGGTCTTTGGGGTATCAGGCCTGGTGGGGTCGGCCTTTGGACCGTGGGCTGCAGAGCGAGTCTATTTGCAGGCGGGCTTCCCAACGATGTTCGATGTCCTGATCGCCGGCGGTATCGTTTGCTGCCTCTTGGTATGCCTGCTTCCAGAAACTCGGAAAAAGAGCTCCCTCGCTCAGCGAGAGCTCGACGGGAAGTTCGCCATCAGCGCCCACCTCGCGGTGCTCGTCGTCAGCCTTCCCTTCGGCTGGTTTGTGGGCACCCTGATGACCTTCATCGCACCTTTTCTAGACTCCATAGACCTGCCCAAGGTCGGTGTCTACTTTGCCAGCTTTGGTATGGCCTCTGTGGGAGTTCGCATCTTTGGCAGCCGATTGCTCGACCAACTCGAACCCGCTCGTTTGGTCCTGATGAGCGGGACACTCCTCTCCTTATCAGCCCTTTCGATCGCCTCTTTGAGCTTCTATCCGAGTCTGAAGATCATCGTTCTAGCGGCTCTCCTCAACGGTGTAGGCCACGGCTTTCTCTTCCCTGGGCTCTCAGCGCTAACGGTGCGGCAATCCAGCGACAGTCAACGAGGCTCGGCCTTGGCCTTCTTCACGGGATCCTTTGACGTGGGAATTCTGGCCGGCGCGCTGGTTTCTGGATACCTATCCCAGTGGCTCGACTACTCAGCCACCTTCGCCCTGTCGAGCGGGCTACTCTTGCTCTCACTACCGGCCTTTGTTGGACTCAATAAGAAACGCCCCAAAGCTCCGCTGGCACCCTAAGTTCGTCTCTATCGGAGCCGAGCAAAAGCAAAAGGCCGCCGGAATAGGCGACCCTGGCGAAGAATGCTGTGGTTGGAGTCTACTGACCGTCGGCGGTTTTGCGAGAAGCCTGGGTCTGGCCAACTCCCGGCACAGTCTGCGACTTCTTGGCAGCACCAGAGGCTTCAGTCACCTGAATCCCACCTGCCCCTTGCACTCCAGCGGCTCCATTGGCCCCCTGAGAGACAGCAGCTTGGGCAGCACCGGCCTCACCCGCAGCCTTTTTAGGGTCCTTTGTCGCGGAGGTCTCCTTAGATTT
>CAZVVF010000270.1:0-5925 GCA_964630575.1 uncultured Burkholderiales bacterium
GCTGCTGTTGCCGCGGGTCACGCGTTGCTGATTCTGCCGGGTTCTGCTGCTGTTGCCGCGGGTCACGCGTTGCTGATTCTGCCGGGTTCTGCTGCTGTTGTTGCGGGTCACGCGCTGGCGACTCTGCTGGGTTCTGTTGTTGCTGCGGGTGGCTTGGCGCTGTTGGCGCTGAGGCTGGCGCTGCCGGGTTACCTGGCGCTGTTGGCGCTGAGGCTGGCGCTGCCGGGTTACCTGACGCTGTTGGCGCTGAGGCTGGCGCTGTCGGGTTACCTGACGCTGACTCGAGCCTGCCTGTTTGCCGGAGCGGCGCTGGGCCACAGCGGGAGCCAGGAGCGCTACTACTAAGAGGGGGATGAGAGTGATGGGTATGAGTTTTTTTATGGGCCGCATGAGAGTTCTCCTCACTTTAAGCATAATTGATAAGGGGATAGATGTTGTGAGAGGAGGTAAACAGTTTGTTTCCGCGCTGACAAGTCGGAAATTGAATATGGTGTCAAGGTAGTTGTTCTCCGATTTTAGTGGCCTAGTTCGGGCCCATTCTAGAATATCGCTTGTGCTGTCGTTACACATGACACTCCATGACAGTTTTCTAAAAGCGATGTGATCCAGTTCACAGACGGGCCTCTTATTTCTCGGAGAAGCCGGGGCAACAGAGGACTGAGCGCTGTCTGGCTCTTGGGGTAGGGAGCTCTTTTCAGAACTCTTTAAGGGTTTTTTTCGGCCTGACCGGACTGTAACAGTCTGCTAAAGTTTGGCTGGTCGCGACACGATAGAGTGAGGGCACAAGATAACAATTAGGAGTCCAATCATGAATATTAAAGGAACACCCCGCTTCGAACCCCCTAAGACCAAACCACCCGTTCAACCTGACAAAAAGGACTTCTCTTACAATCCTCAAGACCCCGCGGTAATGAAAGAGCACGCAACGCCTGTTGACAACGTGAAGCTCAATGGCGGAAAGCCAGAAACCGATACGGTTAAGCTCGCCAACAAGACCGCAGTCTTCGATGCTTTCGGACGACTTCGCGATATCAAGGATGACCCAGATTTTAAACTCGAGCCCAAGGCAGACGGTACGTTCAACTACGAACTGGGCCACGAGAAGCACACCGCTTCAAACGTTTTTGCCGGTGCGGCCAAAACCGTTGCAAAATACAACGAAGTTTATTCCGAGCTGACCGGAAAGACCATCGACTGGGCTTTCGGTGAGGACCAACTCGCTGTTTCTCCGGAAACAGGTGATTGGCCAAACGCTTTCTACGCCCGCCAACTCGGAGGTGTTCACTTCTTTGATACCGGAAACACCAGCACCGGAAACTCCGGTGAGGTTGTATCCCACGAGTCCGGTCACGCCATCCTCGACGCGATTCGACCAAACTACTTCAGTCGTGTTGGCGGCCCTGAGACCGGAGCCTTCCACGAAGCTTTCGGTGATGTTCTCGCATTCTTGATGACGCTCAGCGACGATGCTGCCTGTGAAAAATTGGCCGAAGTAACCGGTGGTGACCTGAAGTCTCACCGCAACTTCCTCTCCGACATGGGAGAAGACTTCGGTAAAGCTCTGGGGCGAGGAACCGGCGGAATTCGTAACTCTTTCAACGACTTCACCTACAAAGACCCTTCCACGCTGCCTGAGCGCGGTTCTGAAACCGAACTAGGACACGAAGTCCACGACTTTTCACGCCTCTGGTCTGGCGCGTTCTATGACGTGCTCGATGGCATTGCTGATTCGAATGTGGCTGCCGGAATGACTCCCAAGGATGCCCTCAAAGCCGCTGGCGAAGAAGGATTCAAACTCTTGGTCGGTCAGATGGAAAACTCTCCTTCCGGTTCAAGCGCCACCTTCAAGCAGATGGCTGCCGCTTTGATGGACGGGGATAAGCAGTTCAACGGCGGTGCTCGTCAGGAACTGATCGGAGACATCATGGTTAAGCGTGAGTTGCTCACCCCAGAACAAGCTAACGGCTTGTTCAAGAGCGACGGACCTGCTTTCAGCGGCGAAACCGTGGAAAAAGAAATCACCTTGGGTGGCAACTTTGGAATGCTCGCTGGCGTCAAAGTGGACACCATCATCGACAAGCCTCTCTTCTCGGCTTTCGCAGCCACCGACGACCAATCCACCTCTGAGGTTGAAAAAGGTGTCAAGTTGATGATGCAAAACGACCAGATTCTGTTCTCAGAAGACGGCGCTCCCGACATCTCGGAACTGTTCAAGCCAAACGGCGAAGCTTACACCGCTTACGTGAGCACCAATGAAGAGGGTGAGCGCGAGTTGCATCGAGTTCCTCTCGTGGTCTGTGACCACGGCGGACACGACCACAGCGGACACGACCACAGCGGACACAACCACTAGGACCCGGGGGGCGGCTGGAAACGGAGTTCTCCGGCTGACATCCCAGGGATAGGTTGCGACCTACCATGAAATGAGCCACCCCCGAACGGGAGTGGCTCATTTCCTTTGTTGCGGAGAGAACAGGTTGCGGTCGGGACTTACTTGGGCAGAAAGACGCGAGCGCTGGTTCCGTAGTTGGTGATCTGGTTGCGGATTTTATCGCTGGCTTCACGCCCATCTCCGAGGGCGATGGAGATGTGCCCGTGTTCGTGGCCCTGGCCCTTGTTCCAAACCACGACGGCACCGGCTGGTAGCTTTTTGAGGTCGGCAGGCTGGACTTGCACCTCTTTGAACTTGGGGTTCTTGGCGAGTTGGTCGGCAGCCATGTAGGCGCTCGCACCAGAGGTACTGACCCCGTGGCGTCTCAGTGCCTGGGCGACCCACTTAAAGCAGTAGCCACCCGGCCCATTGGCGTTCTTCTCGGCATCTTTGGCCAGCGACGTGCCGAAGTCAGTGGCCGAACCCAGTTCGGAGGAACTCACCGGCGAGCCCATGCTCGCAGCCGCGGCCGAACCGCTGCCCGAGGAGTAGGCCGAAGCTGCCTGGCTTCCTCCGAGAAAGTTCCCCAAACCAGCCGTGGTCGGAGTTTGCTGAGCGCCTCCGAAGCCCCCGTAGCTGGGCAACATAGGTCCTCCGAGCGAGGACGAAGAATTGATGACGGAAGCGAGTAGTGCCATCATGCTCACCATCTGCCCCATCATTTGGGTCATGGGGTCGCCGAAACTCGGGTTCATTCCAGAAGAGCCGAGGACGGGAGTGTTGACTGAGAAGGAGTTCATTCCGATTTGCATTGCGGTATCTCAAACTTTCGTTTTCTTTTGTTTAAGTTAGGACTCATAGGTGTGACGGGGGTAGACTTGGCCGTCCTTAGGTTAAGAGGATGTTAACTTCTGATCAGCTCACCGACGAAGTTCGAACTCGCGGGTTGGTGGCGTGGGCCTATCTCTATTTTTTGTTCAGCTTTCGCTGGTGGCTAGAAGACCCGCTCTCTTTTTCGGTCGAGGGCTTGCGAGGGCTTCAATCCGTACCCCTGTGGTTCTTTGACTGGCTCCCGCGCCTCGGAGCAGAAGGGGTGTCAGTGACCCTCGAGTTCTTCACCCTGCTGTCCTTGGGCGGTGTCTTGCTCGCCTACCGGGAGAAGAGCTTGCTGTGGTCGGTACGAATGCTCTGCCCACTCCTGCTGGCCAAGCTCTATTTTTACGCACTCGACCTGAGAATGTTCACGACCTTTCATCACATGCATCTGCTGCTGGTCGTCGCGCTCTTGGTCTCCAAGAACAAGATCGTCATCGTCCAGGCGAGCCTGTTTGGGATCTACATCGTCTCAGGCTTGGGCAAACTCAACGAGAGTTGGCTCAGCGGTGCCTACTTTCAGTCCCTGTCTGGAGGCCTTCCTCTGTTCGGAGATTCGCCCACTTGGCTCTGGGTGCTGTCTCTGGCCGTTGTGGGGCTGGAGCTCTTTGGCCCCTGGTTTTGGTTGGCCTCGAACAGGAAGTTGCGCTGCGGTGCTCTGGCGCTGTTCATACTCTTTCATGGGTACTCGGGCTTTATTGTGGGGTTTCAGTACACGCTTCTCATGTTGCCGGTGTTGATTCTCGCTCTCTTTCCCATGGAGCAACCACTCTTTCAGGGCTACACTCTGCAGAGGAGGGAGATACCGGCTTATCTCGTGCTTTCATTCTCGTTTCTGGCTTGCCTAACTCCGATGCTCACGGTCAAAGATGTGCGCTACACCGGAGAACGTCGGTATTTTTCCATCAGCAACATGTTTGACGCCAACCGCTCTGTTGAGTTTGAGGTGAGCTTTTTCAAGCAGAGTCAAGCGTATCGACTGCGGGTCCTTCGACCTCTCCCTCAGACGGGTTTTTACGATGCCCAGACGTCGGTGCTCTTGAGCCAGAACAACGGACCCTTCACAAATCTCACCCACGATTGGGAAATAGGGGGACAGGTTGTGCTCTCTCCAGACTTGTTTCGTCGCTGCCACGTTCGAATCATCGGCGACCCCTATCTCTACATCTACTACCTGCGCGAATTGTGCCGAAGAGTCGAGCCGGACCGGTTCGAGGCCACACTCAAGACCCGATTGAACGGCGAGAGTAGCCCTCACACGATCTTCCACCTCTCGGGTGCTTGCAGCGGGTTACCGGACTACAGCCCCTGGGGCCCAAACGAATGGATAGCCGATGAAGCCGACCTCTAAACTGTTGCCAGCGGCTCTCTTTTTGGCTCACTTTCTTTTTGTTAGCGACCTCTTTTGGGCTGCCGGCATTCACAGTCAGGCTCAAGCGGCCTTTGTAGGAGCGCCGCTGTCCGTAGGAATTCTGACACTGCCGTTTCTGGCCAGAGCCTGGGCGCAGAGCTTGGTCTTTGTATTGGGGCTGCTCTGCGCTCTAGGCTTTGTGAGGGCCTTGCTGGGAGCGCCGAGGTCCCAACGTCTCGTCTGTTTTTTGGGGATTTTGCTCGGCGAGGCCTACTTTATCGCTCTCGACTTGCGGCTGTGGTCTCGGTTTACGCAGCTTTTGCTCTTTTTGACTTTGGTCTACCTTTTCGAATCCTTCGGGCGCAAGAGCCAGTGTGGGCTCGACTCTGAGGAAGAATTCCAGGGGCTGCGCCTGGCCTTTTTGGCCGTGCCGCTGAGTGGGCCTTGGCCTCTGCTGCTGACCTCTCTGTTGCTCCCGCTCTACCTCCCACGGCTCGGCTACCGACCACTCTTTTGCTGGCTGGCGGTTTTCTCTCAAGCCCTGCAGGGACATCTCGCTCACGATGTGGATTTCAGTCTGCTCTCCTGTTTGCTGATCGCTGTTCTGTTGAGCGGTCGCCAACGTTGGGCCTTGGACCGTACGAGTCTGGCTCTACTCTTGCTCTCGCTATGGGTGGGCGCGGCTTGTCACAATCCAGTCCCGGACCTTCGCCTGGAGGTGAGATTCAAGGACCAAGGACAGCCCCACCTCTTGGTGGTGATTCGTGAGCGGGCAAAGGTGAGCCTCAAAGCCGACGGCGAAACCCTGACGGGAGCGTGGTTCCTGGGTGAGGGGCTGGTCTGCAATCCGTACTTTTTCAGCTCCTACCCTCAAGCTTTGGACAGCGAGAGAATCATCCAAAACTACTTGACCCAACTCAGGCGGCGCTGCGCCGTTGAGGAGAGCGAGTATAGGATTTTCAGGCTGCAGGGAGATGCGTCGGGCCTGGGAAATTGATCCGGATCAAGTCGTTTGTGCCTATAGTGATTCTGGCCCTGGGACTCCTTGGGACTGTGAAGTCTTCGCTGTTTTTGCTCTTGATCAAGACGGCAGTGGATGCCTTCGCGATAGGACAAGGAGGGGCCAAGGTCAAGCTTGTTCTCCTCTATTTCCTGGCCCTAGCGCTGACCTCTAGGCTTCCTATTCTCTGGTCCAGAAGGTGGGACCGAGTGCTTCCGATCGGGCTTGTGGGCTTGCATTTCGTGTCGCTAGCTGAGCACGTGTACTACTGCCGCTTGACCGGTCTTGCTGTGGTCGCGCGAACGGTCTGCTTCTTCGACGGTCTGTACT
>CAZVVF010000271.1:0-5911 GCA_964630575.1 uncultured Burkholderiales bacterium
CACAACGTGCTGGAAGGGTCGCATGGAGGGAAACCCAAACAATCTGCAACCGAGTTCATCCACAGCTCGGCGAGCCGGTTCACCATACTCGGCGAGATACTCGTTGGGCTTCTCATTTGCATCAGCGGTGAGGAAGATGGTCTCACGGGACGTCCGTATTTCCTGGTACTCCGGCTTACCGGGAAACGGGTGCAAAGAGACGTTGTCCATTGACACCTTGCCACCGTATCGTAGCGGCGGTATCTCCAGGCCAGGCTCTCTCTTCAATCTGACGCCAAGAAATTCAGGGTGAGCTTCAGCGGGGCAGAGCTTTACATACTCCTGGTAGACTTCTTTTGAGTCCGGGGATTTTCCGCTCGGACCGCTTTCGGTATCGCGTTTGACATCGCGCTCAATATAACGGCCGATATAGGTGGAGCATATCGTATCACCACTGGTAGCACCCGGTGTTCTTGTTGGCTGGCAACCACCATTCTGCAAAAGGACATAGCTCCAAGATAGCAGCTGGTTCTCAAACTGGTCGAAGCTTCGTTTGTCCTGGTAGCGGGCGGCCACCGCTTTGCGAAACTGCCGGTAAACCGTGTGTTCATGAAGGTGCTCCAACCGGCCATTCCAACACTTGCTGCACGCTTCAGCCAGCGTTCGTCCCAGACCCTGCCCACAAGGGCCTGGAGACCATAGTTTAGGGTATTCCAAAAGGAGTTCTCGACGCCGGTGCATCAGGTTGCGGGAGGTTCTCGCCATTCCGGGTTCGATAACTAAGGCCGTGGCTCCAGGTCTAATGCTTGCCAAGGTTTTATCGAAATGCACCGTCGTGGTCGTTAGTTCATTCAGGACATTCGAGGCTACCAGAAGGTCGCAAAGGGCGGCCGCCTCTATGGGCGTATTCTCCACATCGGCTTCCAGCCAGGCCGCACTGTCAACTGCCTTTTGGACCAGCCTCACCAGCGGAGATTCTGGATTTTGATTCTCGAAGGTCCTGAGGTAGGCCCTGGAGACCCGTTCCGCCATCGCCAAACATGATGGGCTACGGTCAAAGCCATTGTAGCGAAGCTCCTTCAGCGGAAAAGGGATCGCATAAAGATCGCACACGCAGGCAAGGGCAGCGAAGAAATCGAGCAGCGCTATGAAGGTTGTGCCCGCAACAACACCTATGTCGACCACCTCCAGTTCGCCTTGAAACGATTCGGTTCCAACCAGGTCCAGAAGGCTCAGCTGAAGTTTGACAACGTTCGTGGGGAAGTAATACAGAAGATACATTTCCAGAAATGCATCCCTCTGATAGTTCTGCTGGCAGAAGCGATTCTTGCCGTCGTCCCTGTCTTCGAGCCAGACTTCGGCCATAAGCTCAATCTTCTCCGAGTTGCGACTCGCGATTGCGCGCAAGCTGCTCGCTCGAGCGTTCGTAGCCGGCGATTCGCCGAAGAGGACCTCTAGCTGTGCACTCTCGACGTAAGGTGAGAGGCGGCCGCGGCCGCCGGGAGCAATGAGATTCTGAAGTGTCTCTATGGCTGCCTGTTTCATTTTTGAAACAGCGACAGTTGTTCAGGGCCTGGGGGTTCCTTACGACCCCGCTTGATGAGTGCGTCGTGGGTCGGATCGTGCTCGCGATAGCGCTTCAGGGCCAGCGGCCGATTTCGCACAGCGTAGCAATAGATACACCCGTGAGGACACGTGTCATAAGCGCCAATGTCCCTGCTATCGTAGCAGCCACATTTTCCCCGATTGCTGCTGAGTTTGAGCTTGCGCGCCTTGTCCGGCCATAAGGTGTCCAGAACATCCTTGTCAACGCAAGCTCCTTTCTGGATCGGGCCCACCGCCGCGAAATCCTCCGCACAAGTGTAGACCTGCATTCCCCGGCTGCCCGCGATCTCCGCAAGCTTCAGTGCGAGTTCCACTTTAATGTGGTCCTCAGGGTCACTGACTCGTACCTTCGATGGAAGAGTAGCCATATTTCGCGCAGTCTTGGCGTAGGCCAGGTCCGCGAAGCTGATGTAGCACCTTTCCGTTGCGCCTTCCAGCAAGCAAGAGAGCCGCTCGAAAGTCTCCAGATGCCAGGTCTCATCTGTGATGTTAGAAAAGAGGATCGGGTCATAGCGCCACATCACGTGCTTCTTGCTGTAGCGGTCGGAAAGCCTAAGCAAAGTCTCCACGGCTTGCTCGACAGGGGGAACGCGCTCTTCGAACACCCGCGGTTGACCATTGATGGTGTAGTGAAAATAGAAGTCCAAACCTCGCTCATCCAATTCGTCGAGGTGCTTTAGGAACGGACCGAAGTTCTTGGACCAGAATACGATAGCGTGGACGTCTTCGGGCTTCAAAGAGACATTGACGACCTGCGGACCGAAGGGATTGTGATATCTAACATAGCCCTCACGAACGCAGTTCATGAACCACTCCCCGTAAAAGGCTGGAATGTCGGTGCGATATGAGGCAGAGATCACTTTCATAGAATACTGTTAAGTTTCTTCTCCCCTCAATCGTCCTGTCCCGCTCCCTCGCAGAGCGAAGAACTCGGACTAAATTCCAACGAATTAGTGTTCTACGACACCCTATTCCAAAGCGCTAAAGAAGTCACGGAAGACCAGCAACTCTGCGTCACTGCTCAAGAAGTCCTCATCACAGTCCCCAAGTTAGCGTATCTCGTCAGTAACAGCCCACTCAGCAGACAACCAACGACTCCGCCAACTCAATCAACTGCTTTCGAATCTCCAGCGCCGGAACGGCCAGGTCAACCGTAACAAATCGAAGCCGGTGTCCCTGAATCGTAACGGACTCATCAACGTGCGCGTCGATCGCCGGATGAAGCAGAACCCCTGTGGCCCCATCGGCCCAACCGCCCAGACCCTCTTGAGAACGCAGGTAAGTATAGAGCTGATAGATGTAACCGCTTTTCAGCTTCATCTGGCCGTATTGACCTTTCTTAACGATGGACGTGAACTTCGTGTCGATGACCGTCCGATGAACAGAGGGAAGGTGGTCCAACACGATGTCTGTTTGCATACCGGGAAGAATACCGTTCATTCCGTCTGTCGCGTCGGCTGTTTGCCACCTGAGCTTCGTACCGGACCGCACTCGCCAGTGCTCTCGTGGTAGAGCGACCTCATAGAGTCCTGCCACGGCGTGTTCAAAGAGCTTTCTTAGCCAGGTGCTGTCTCTGCCAGGGTCCAGAAGATTCTGGTCCCCGAATGCATCCATAGGCATGGCCAGTTGAAATGCCAAATGCGCAGCCGCGACCATCTGCCTGTCATCTGCGTCGTGCCGTCCAAACCGTTCGAGCGAAATCTCTGCTCTCGTCGGCTTGTCTCCCAACACTCCCATACTCCGAAGGCTTGCCGCTAAAGAGCGACATCTCTTGGCCAGCTTCTTGCAGCCGACGATCGTTGTGAGTCGCTCCAGAGCGCAGCGAACGTAACGATTCCGCCGAGTGTCCACAGTAAATTCGTCGAAGCGACAAGCCACCCGACCTTTGTCCAGCAGGCGATGGCTGGCGGTTCTGAGGTGGTCAATTCTGCCTCTTACACGGCTCAGGTCAGCTGTTCTCAGTCGATACCCAAAACTCAGGTTTCGCCTGAGTCGCTGCTCAACGAAGTAGGCGAGAATTTCCGCCACCAGGTCGGGAACGTCATCCGGCATATCTTCACGTTCCGTCCAGGTTTCCCCAAGCGTCCGAAAGAGATCCGAGGCGTAGAGCATCAACAGCCAGAGATTGGAAATCGGGATCCCGTCATACGTCGTTACATCTGATGTTTGGGCAGGGCTCATTCTAGAGCCCGCTCAACAAGCTCTCTTTTGCCTCTTGGGCTTTCGCAGAATCGTCGAACCAATACTCATCGAGGAGCGGACCTATCTGCGTCTCCACGACCTGGCGGTACCAGGCTGCGGGATCACGACCGTAGTCTACCCCCGGCGTCACATAGCTATGACCAATCTGAAACTGTCGGCCCAGGCTCGTGTCATTGGAGATCTGCGAATTGAGTGCGAGAAGACGGTCCCTTATGGCGGCCAAAAACTCCTTGGGGATACCGCGCTCAGTATGGACCCAATTGAGCCAGGAATTGCTCAGTATGGGCAAGAGATCTACGAAAGCAAACCGTCTCCGCAATGCCAGGTCAACCAGTGCGAGCGACCGGTCGGCGATGTTCATGGTCCCGATGAGATAGAGATTGCCAGGGATGTAAATGCGTTCATTCTCTGAGCAACGATAGCAGAGTTCCAGGGCTTCATCCGGATTCCGCTTGTCCGCTTCTAACAGGGTCAGCATCTCGCCAAATATGGAGGCCGGGTTGCCTCTGTTGATCTCTTCTACCACAACGACAAAGGATTTATTTGGATTGTCGAGGGCCTGAGCAACGGCTCGCAGGAAAGGACCGTCCGACAACGTCAATTTCCCGTCTCCACTCGGCCGCCAGCCTCGAATGAAATCTTCATACGATAGATTGGGATGGAACTGGACGGATCGTACCCTCCGCACATCTTTTTCGCCCATCAAGGCGTAGGCGAGTCGCCTCGCGAGCCAGGTCTTACCTACTCCGGGCGGGCCCTGTAATATAAGATTTTTGCGCCGGTGGAGATTTGCCAGTATCTCGTCTAGGTGCGCTTTCTCAAGAAAGCAACCGTCGTCCAGGATATTTTCTACAGTGTACGACTTGATAGGCGCCTTATCGATAGGTTCGGAATGCGCATCTGGCTCGTCATCAAGAGGGGCGACCTCGGATTGCCAAGCAGCTAACGAGAGGTCGGGAAAGGAATTTACCGAGAAATCGTCTTCTTGGAATCGTGTCTCCAGGGCCTCCTTCAGTTCGAGGTACTTCGCGCCACCCACGGGCTTGTAGCCAACGTTAAGCTTGATGCTCTCTTCTACATAATCTCGTGACCGGGAGTCCAGCGTTGGGAAGAACCAGGGCCGGATCCAGAATAAACCCATCGTAAGATTCCAGGCCACCTGCTTCACGGCGCTTGCGTCATCGTACGCTTTTACAAAATTCTCTGTTGCGTCGAGAGCACCCGAGTCGGCAAAGTGAATAGCCTGGGCAAAGATCTCCCAGAGCATGTCAATATCCTCCGGCTTTCGCTCGTACTTAAAACTGTAGAAGCAAGAGTTCTGATTATTCATCAGAGGCACACCGTCGAAGTGAGGTGGCACTGGAGTTTCGATTTTTAGAATCTTGCGCAGCTGCTGGGCGATGTCGATTCGATTAGCAAGCTTTAACCCTCGATTGAAGGTGCCCATGACAGTGAACGGACACACGTCGTCAAGAGGGATGCGGTCTTTATTGTCGTTGCGATCGTCCAAGTAGGAAAGGTCGTTGTCTTTTGCCAGCGCTCGGATCAATTGCAGCAATTCATCGCGCTTGTCTCGATAGGTTAACAAGCGATTGGCCATTTCTTCGAAAAAAACGATCCAAGGGAAATGCTTTTTGTTGGTCGCGGTGTCGCCGAACCGCTCCTTATAGTTAGGAGCATTTCGGAACCGGTCTATGTTCTGCTCGTCACCGTGAAACGCGAACGCAATGAGGGACTCAGCCTTCCAATTGTCGGGGGTAACGCGCCATATCGTCTGCCGGTTAGTGTAGAAGTACCATTCGCGGGTCTCGCCTTGCGGATCCCAGGCGACCTTCAGAGTCCTGCCATCCCCAGGATTCTCTACGATCGTACCCGTGACCTTGATACCCATGACCGAAACAGAGTTTCCGTTCGTTTTAAACGGAAGGTTAGACTTTCGAACATAGGCCGTTTTGATCGCGATACGCTCGCCAGGTTGAGCCGATCTGACCATTTTCAGGTGCCTGTCTGTGTACCCGTTCATCCAAATGCCTTCGGCCAGAAAACGATCGGTCTGGTCGTCTTCCCAAAGAGCTCCCACAAACCAATGAGGTCTGCTATCTATCGTATCCGTCATATCTTTGAA
>CAZVVF010000272.1:0-5909 GCA_964630575.1 uncultured Burkholderiales bacterium
TCTCTCCGGTGGGCTCGATTCTTCGAGTCTAACGGCCCTCATGACGGAACTCGATCCCGGTCAAGTGAAGAGTTTTTCAGTAGGATTCAGCGAGGATTCGTTCGATGAGTCGAGCTATTCGCGTATGGTCGCCGGCGCCTTGGGGACCGAGCACTACGAGCAGGTGCTCGACTCAGCAACGACCCTGGCTGTGATCGAGCCACTCTATCAGCAGTTGGATGAACCCCTCGCCGATGCCGCTCTCATCCCCACCTTTCTGCTTTCCAAGTTCGCTAGAGACCACGTCACTGTGGCGCTCTCTGGTGAAGGTGCCGATGAGTTGCTCGGTGGCTACCCGACTTACCTCGCGCATCAGTTAGCGTCCCCATTCAACGGTGTGCCAAAGCCGCTGCTGGACGCTCTTCGTTGGCTGGTAAACCAGATCCCCACATCGAGGCAATACCTGAGCTTGGATTTTAAGATCAAGAGGTTTTGCTCCGGTCTAGGGTTCAATCCCGTGGACCGACATCTCACCTGGATGGGGTCGATCCCCGCTTCTTTGAGCGCGGAATTTCTCCAGAATCCCCAAGCTCCAGCCTTCGCTTGGTCGGGATCGTCGGGATTGGGGTTGGTCGAGAGCATTCAGGAACTCGATATGGCAACCTATCTGAGCGAAGACCTCTTGGTAAAGCTCGACCGCGCCACGATGTTGACTTCCCTGGAGGGGCGAGTCCCCTTTCTCGACCATACCTTGGTTGAAAGCATGGCAAGCCTGCCAACCTCCTACAAGTTTCGCGGGTTAGACGCTAAGCGAGTTCTGAAAAAAGCCATGGAAAACGTGCTGCCCAAACCGGTCCTTCGGCGTCCCAAGAAAGGCTTCGGGATCCCTCTTGCGGACTGGCTCAGAGGCCCTCTGCGCTTCTTGCTCGATGAGCATTTGCAGCCAGAATATCTGGCCAGCCAAGGTCTCTTCGCACCCGGCCCGGTGAACCGAATGGTCAGGCAACACCTTGAGGGGAAGGCTGATTTTAGAAAGCAGCTCTGGACGCTGATCGTCTTCCAGACTTGGTGGCGGAATTTTAAGCCCGTGCTCTGACCTATTCGGGAGGAGGGCCGAAGAGCCAGTCTCCGTGACTCCCTGGCGAGGCTCCGTGGAAAAATTCTAAAGTCATGTCTTCCACTTCGGACTTGAGGAGAAATCCGTCTTCGTCGGTGTCGAGTTTGTCGAAGCAGTCTTGGGCCTGACTATCGCGCAGGCCCAGAGCGTAAAAGAAAATGAGGAACTCTTCGTAGTCTATCTTGGAGTTGCGGTCCCGGTCGAGGAGCAAGAAGAGCAGCTGTGCGACTTCTTCCAGGCCTCCGCGATATTCCGGCGTCTGCGAACGTTTCTCCCTGTCTTCGGCTAGCCTGGTGCTGATGTAGTCTAGCCACTTGGGTTCCTTGAGAAAGGGTGTGTCGAGGAATAGGCTCCGAAGAAACAACTTCCATCGCGCTGTGACGTGAGAGAGAACACGGCTGTTCTCCGGCCACCCGGTCTCCACTTGGAGACGCTCCATGGCCCCGTCGAGTTCGGACTCGTCGACGGTCCCGTCTCCATCGATGTCAAAGAGGTCAAATAAGGCAGAAACTTTCTTGCGCTGCCATTCGGTCAATTCGGCTTTCATAATGTTGCCTTCGACCCACCATCGGAAATCCTAGCAAGCTAGAGAACTCTTGTTGTGGCCCCTGACATGGGATAGGTTGCCAGGCTTGAGCCTTTGCCTTATAGTGTCTCAGCAGGTTAACTTATGAGTCGCGAATTATGGATAGTGACTGGTCTCTCCGGGGCTGGCAAGAGCTTAGCTCTCAAGAGTTTAGAGGACTTGGGTTTTTGGTGTGTGGACAATCTTCCGTGCGCCCTCATGAAGCCCTACATTGAGCTGGAAGTTCAGAAAGAGAAGGGACTCTGCTCCCGCCGAGCCTTAGGGCTCCGTGGTATCGAGCAGTTGCAAGAGCTGGAAGACTCCTTGCGCGAGCTACCAGATGAGTCTTTCACCACGCGCCTACTCTTTTTGGAGTGCGACGAGGCGACGCTGGTCAAGCGCTACTCGGAGTCTCGCCGCCGGCACCCTTTGATCAGCGAGGGGAGAGGTCTACTCAAGGCCTTGCGCGAGGAGCGAGAAGCCCTGCAGGCCTTGCGCGAGAGAGCCGATTATGTGATCGACACCAGTGCCCTGTCACCCCACTCTCTCATGGTTCGACTGGAGTCGATTCAGGCAGCCCTGTCCGGTAAGAGTCAACCGATGCTGGTTCACGTGCAGTCTTTCGGCTTTAAGAATGGCTCTCCGAGCGATGCGGAGTGGTTGTGGGATATGAGGTTTTTGCCGAACCCATACTACGATGTCTCCTTGCGCGCGCGCTCGGGACTGGAGCCTGAAGTCCGAAGCGTTGTTTTTTCGGAGCCGAAATTGTCGGAGTGGGTTCACACGCAAGTGCAGCACTTCCTCGAGATATTGCCGGTCTACGGAACCCAAGGTCGGCGTCAGGTAAACCTTGGAATCGGCTGCACTGGTGGACAACACCGATCAGTGGCGATGGTCGAGATGTTGGCGCAGCGATGTCAGGAGGAAGGCTATGTTGTGTCGATTCTCCATCGTGATGCGAAATTGCGGCCCGAATTAGAGGGCGAGAGGTTTCGAATGCTCGAGCCACAGGTCGCTCGGACGGAAGAGGCAGCGGCAGTCGTCGGGTAATGACCAGTCGATCCATGTTCTCGCGTTCGCCCCGGCGACTCGGAGGTCTAAGCAAATGGCTGAGCCCGGGTATAGGGGTCAAGAGATGGTTTGTCCTCTCGGTCTGCGGGCTGCTGGTCTTCACCTGTGGGATTCTCATTTTGGCCGACGTTCCTTCGGAGCTTTGGGCTAGCCTGAGATCAAGATTTTCGATTCGCACAACTCTCGGTATGGCCACAGCCATCGGTGGAATGGCCGTTGTTATTTTGGGAGTCGTCCGGGGGTTTCTCACAATGTACAAGGCGGTCGCTCCCAACCCCACGCGCAAGCTCGTGGATGTGCTCTATGAGCGCAAGCAGCTCGAGGCTGGTCTCAAGATCGCCACAATGGGTGGGGGCACTGGTCTGTCTTCGCTCCTTCGCGGGCTAAAGCCCATGACCTCAAACCTTGTAGCCGTGGTGACGGTGTGCGACGACGGCGGTTCGAGCGGTCGACTCTCGAAGGATTTCGGGATGCTCCCTCCGGGAGACATTCGCAACTGCTTGGTAGCCCTGGCCGATGACGAGTCGCTGCTGGGTGAGCTTTTTAGCTATCGTTTTCAAGACGGTCAGGGCTTGACCGGCCATTCCTTCGGCAACCTCTTTCTGGCTGCCCTCACAGAAGTCGTTGGTGATTTCGAAGTCGCCATTCAGGTTTCAAGTCAAGTTCTGGCCTCTCGAGGAAAGGTTCTTCCGACGACCCTGGATACCGTGACCTTGTGCGCCCGGCTTCGGGACGGACGCGTGATTCGCGGAGAGTCGTCGATCCCCAATGCCAGAGGGGTCATCGACCAGGTCTATCTCGATCCCCCTGGAGCCCGCCCCACCGCCGAGGTCTTGACGAGCCTCAAGGCGGCTGACGCTATCGTTCTGGGTCCTGGAAGCCTCTTCACGAGTGTGATTCCCAATCTTTTGGTCGAGGGGATGGAAGATATGCTGCGCCAGCTCACCGTCCCCAAGATCTATGTTTGCAACGTGATGACTCAGCCAGGGGAAACCGATGGTTTTGGAGCCGCGGACCACTTGGAGGCGCTCGAGCGCCACATTGGAGCTGGTCTCGTGGACACCATCGTGGTCAATATCGCAACACCGTCGGATGACCTCTTGAAGCGTTATCAGGAACAGGGGGCAGAGCCTGTGGCTCCTCAACTGGAGCGATTGGAACGAATGGGAGTTACCGTTGTAGGCGCCAACCTTCTTTCGGAGCACGACCTAGTACGCCACGATAGCGAGCGCTTAGCAACAGCCATCGTCGATCTCCTCGCTCGTCATCACGCCAAGCGCTCCGATTCCAAATCGCGCCACCTACGCGTGGTCAACTCCTAGAGGTACGACCCCAAGGCCCTTACTCTTTGGGTAGAGTTCCGGCCTTCACGATAGTCAGCTTGTCCGGGTCGAGGTGACGCCTCATGGCCTCGTTGAGGTCCTCAGGAGTGAGAGCTTTGACCTTCTTGTCCCAGTCGTCGAGCCACATGATATCTCGGTCGATATACATGTAGTTGGAGAGTAGGTGGGAGAGGTTCTCATCTTGGCTTCTGTTCACTCTCAAAGACTCGAGATATCCCTTTTTGGCCGCTTCGACCTCTTCGGCGGTGAAGCCATCTTTCAAGGCCCGGTCGAGTTCCTCGCGGATGGCCGTTTGTACCTTCTCCATGTTCTCAGGTGCGGTGATGGCGTAAATGGTAAAGCTACCGGCAGGGTCCAGCGAGTTGGCGCTGAGCCCTGAGCGGATACCGTAGGATAGCCCCTCCTTCTGACGGACACGGGTGGCCAGTCGGCTGTTGAGGAAGCCTCCTCCAAGGATATAGTTGGCCAGGCGCAGAGCCGCGTAGTCTTGGTGACTGTCGGAGATCGGCAACTTTTGCACGGCGTAGTAGACGGCGTTGGCCTTATCTGGGATGTAGGCCGTTTGGATCTTGCCAGCCTCCACGGTTTTCACTCGCGCTGAGAGTCTCTCGTACTCTGGAGCTTTGTCGTTCGTCCAGTCGCCGAGCAACTGTTCTAACTGGGCCTTTATCTCTTCGGGGTCGAAATCGCCGACGATGGAAATCTGCCCTCTGTTGGCACCGTAGAACTCCTCGTGGAACTGCTTTATCTGCTCTAGAGTCACGGCTTTAGCCGCGGCGATGTCTTCATCGTGCGTTGTGGTGGCCCTGGGGTCGCTCTTTGGGTAGGGCTCCAGGGCCAGGCCGGAGAGGAGAGCGGCTTGGGAGGCGGGCTCACTCCTGGACTCTTCGATACTAGCGATGTAGGACTCGCGGAGTGTTTCGAGTTCCTTTTCTGGGAAAGTTGGATTCGTCATAGCGTCGACCGCTAGGGCTAGTACCTCGGGCAGATGCTCTTTGGTCGTTGAGAACTTTGCCGAGATGGAATCGTAGTCGCCTCTGACAGAGCCGCTGGCTTCAAGGTTCGTCAGGGCGTCCTTCATCTGCTCTCGGGTCATGTTGGTGGTGCCCCGCATAAGCATCGCTCCCACGAAAGCGGCCGCATCACCACGGCCTTGAATCGCCTCTTCGTTGCCAAACTGGAGAGTCACTCGGAAGGTGACTGTGGAGCCTCGGGTCTTTTTAGGGAGCAGGGCAACCTGCAATCGGTCATTGATGGAAAAGTAGGTGGTGCGAGCTTTGATGTTCTCAGGGGTGGGGTCAAAGACCTCACCCTCGGAGAGAGTCTCTTCGACTTTGAGTTCATCCAGAGCGGTGGCGAGGGCCTCGAGGTCGAGAGCTGCAATCTCGCTGCGCTCTGGGTTATCTTCGGGGATAAAACGCCCAACGGTCCTGTTGGATCTTTTGATATAGGCTCGGGCGGCTTCGGCGACATCGGCGGCTTCAACCTTTTCGAGCCGGTCGCGGTAGAGGAAGAAGAGGCGCCAGTCTCCCATGGCGGCCCACTCCGAAAGTTGGAGAGCCAGCTTTCGACTGTCTCTTTGAACAGTGTCCATGCTCTTTAAGAGAGCTTTGCGGGCTCGCGTGACCTCCTCCTCGCTCGGGGGCTCTTCGGTGAAGCTTTCGACCGCAGCCAGAAGAGCATTTTCGAGCTTGTTGATGTCGGCATCTTTTCGAGCCGACGCGTTCAAATAGAGCAGTCCTGGATCTTGAAGTTGGAAAGCTCCTCCCCCCACGCTGGTGGCGATCTTGGTTTCCACGAGGCGCTTGTAGAGTCGACCGGAGGGAGTGTCGGC
>CAZVVF010000273.1:0-5886 GCA_964630575.1 uncultured Burkholderiales bacterium
GGACGCGCTTGAGAGCGGACCTCATGGCCGGGTTTTCATCGAACTCTGCTATCGACTCCAGCGCCTCATCCAGTGGAATCCCAGCCCGCAACAAAGCCGAGAGCTGAATCAGCGAGTAGGCTAAAGACTCGCTCGCCACAGCCTTTGAGGCCCGGGAGACATCCTGATCCAAGCGCGTCGGGAAAAGACCGCGAGCCTTGACCTTTTGGTAGGCGACCGACTTGGAAGAAGCGTCGATGTAGCCTTCTACCTTCTTCCCGGTTCGGTCGGTGGCTATGTAAGCATAAAGCGGCACGGCTTACTCAGATTGCCTTCGTGATTCGCATAGCTTCATCGCAACTGGTTATGCCTCGAATCACCTTCCGTGCGGCATCTTCCATCAAGGTTCTCATCCCACTCTTTCGGGCCGACCGCCGAAGCACGCGCGCGTCCTCGCCGCGGGCCACCAGCGAACCCATCTCCTCATCCACGACCATCAACTCGAAAACACCAGTTCGACCCATGTAGCCTGTTTGCAAACACGCCTCACAGCCACCAGGCTGGAACACACTCTTGCCGACCGCTTCAGAGCCCAAACCGAGGCGCCTCACGTCGCTCTCCTTTAGGGTATAAGGCTTCTTGCATTCAGAGCAGAGTTTCCTCACCAGTCGCTGAGCCAGAACTCCCACCAAACAGGAGGAGAGCAGATACGACGGCACACCCAAGTCCACCAATCGAGTGGCCGCAGCCGGGGCATCATTGGTGTGGAGCGTGGACAGAACCATGTGTCCGGTGAGGGCAGCGTGAACGGCGATGTCGGCCGTCTCTGGGTCGCGGATCTCACCGACCATCAGAACATCGGGGTCTTGCCGCAAGACCGAGCGCAATCCCGAGGCAAAGGTCAGTCCAATCTTGTCGTTCACTTGAATCTGGCCCACACCCGAAACCCTGTATTCAACAGGGTCCTCGATGGAGATAAGATTGCAAGTCGGTGACCGCAGTTTATCCAAAACCGAATAGAGCGTCGTCGTTTTACCCGAACCCGTTGGCCCGGTTACCAAAAACAGTCCGTAAGGATGAAGTAAGATCTCGTTGATAGCCTCCTCGGTGTCGGCGAGCATACCCACCTGGCCGAGACTCAACAGCTCCATGTTCTTCTCCAGAAGACGCATGACCAATCGCTCGCCGTACAAGGTAGGAACCGTAGACAGTCGGACGTCAATGTGGCGCTCCCCTGAGTGAACGTGGAGTCGACCATCTTGAGGTCGCCGGCTTTCAGCCAGATCCAGTTTGGACATCACTTTCAATCGAGCCGCGATTTGGGAATGGCGAGAGCGTGGGACTCGAGCCGTCTCGTGAAGGACACCGTCCACCCGCATTCGCACGATGGTATCGTCCTCAAACGGTTCGATGTGAATATCCGAAGCACGGGTTTGCATGGCGCGCAGAAACATGGAGTTGATGAGCCGAACGACCGGGGCACCCGCCGCGTCCCCCATGAGGTCGGAAGAGGCGTCCAAGCTGACACTGCCCTCGTCATCCTCCTCATCGATCCCCGGTGAGTCGGAGTTGAGCACGAGGCGCCGAAGGGCATCATCGATCTCGTCCACGGACATTCTGATCGGCCGAACATCCTTGTTCAGGGTCAAACGAACGTCTTCTAGGACCTCCATAGGCGTGCTCTCGTCCACGCCAACGGTGAGGCGACCGTTCTCTTGGCTGAGTGGTACAAGCCGATGGCGCTGCCAAAACTCAACGGGTATCTCTAGGTCCATCATTTGATAACGACTCGCTCTGGCTGAGACAAACGACCCGTGATCTGGCTGTCCTCCCAGACCGCTAGGTCGATCTCGTAGGCTCCCACTCCCGACTTGAATTCAACCGGAGGTAGCAGCACCTCACGCTCATCACCGCTCTTGAGCCGAACGGTGTCGCTGCGCATCTCTTTCTTAGAACCATCGGGTCGCGTGACAGTGCCTATCACGGTCAACTCCTTGCTCTCAGAAGCCCCGTTGACAAGTCTCACCGAAGGCCGCTGTTTGCTCCCTTTGGTGGGCTCCTTGGTAAAGCGGAAACCACTCAGAGAGACTCCCGGAGCCAGCGAAACCTGCTGGGGCTTGGAAGCCCCCGACTCACCCTTTGACTCTTGGGAAGTGGCGTCCTTGGTGAGGTCGACACTCCCCTCTTCTGAATAGGGGGACTTAAAGCGGTCTCTGTTTTGACGTCGTTCAACCTGGTGGTCTGAAGGGTTGCGGTCTCCTTCGAGATACTCTTTGTAGGGTCGGTCGATCCGCTCGATCTCTTGAGGCGCCGCAACGATGTGAGGGGTAAGGGAGATGAAGAGTGTCGTCTTGGCCTCCTCCTTGCGCAGTTCTCTAAAGAGGTTCTGAATCAGCGGAATGTCTCCCAAGATAGGAACTTTCCTGACCGTTTCCGTGGTGCGCTTAGAAATGAGACCACCGATCATGAGCGTCTGGCCATCTCGCACCGTAATGGTTGTGCGTACGTTGCGGTTGGAAATGAGTGGAACCGAGAATCCAGCTCCACCGATATTCTGCTCAAGAAAGTCTGTCACTTCCTGAATCTCTTGCTCGATCTCCAGCTTGATAGTGTCGGACTGACTCACGTGAGGCGTGACCAGAAGCTTAATACCAACTTCGCGATAGTCATAGGTGATGATCGGCTGGCCGAAAGCGTTGAACTGAGCGCCGGTAGGGAAAGGAACCACGTTACCCACGTTGATCTCAGCTTCCTTATGGTCCTCAGTGAGAATTCGGGGGGCCGAAATCAAGTTGAAGTCAGAGTTCTGCTTTTCTGCCGAGACAAAACCGAACAGCTCAGGAATCTCAACGTCGCGCCCGGCCACGTTGATAGTTCTCGTGGCCGTTCCCGCGGCCCCCACAACGAAGTTACCCGAGGCCAAGAATGAGAGGAGACCCTCTTCGGTCACACCACCTCTGAAGCTCGAGATCACACCCCCTGGAGTCAGGGCTTGGAAAGCCGCTCCCTGTTCGAGCAGACGGTTCAGACTCACCTCGGCCACAACCGCTGTTACCAGAACTTGCTTGCGAGCCGCATCCAGCTTCTCTACCAAACTGGCGATCTCAGCGTACTCACCCTCAGAGACGTAGAAGACCAAGGAGTTCGTTTCGATGTCGGCTGAGACCTTAGAGGATACGAAGGGAGCTTGATAGCCCTCGCGGGTGTCTCCAGCTCCGGTCGCATCGCGGACCGTATTGGTGTTAGTGTTGGTGTTGGTATCAGGCCGGCCTCTGCTATCGTTCGTTTGCCCCTGACGGGCCAGTCGCGGATTATTCTGCAATCTCTGCTGCTGCAGACCAGCCTTCTCGCTCAACATCTCAGAGAGAATGGCTGCGACGTCTTCGGCGCTAGCATTCTGCAGCGGGATAACGTAAAACCTCGGCTCTTGGACATCGTCCGGTGCCGCCGATGGCACGTCGACTCGCGCCAACATCGCCTTCACTTTTTTGATCTGCAGTTCGCTCCCGTACACCATGACCGCGTTGGATGGCTCAAAGGCTCGAATCACCGTTCGTTCGTCGTTGGGAATCCCGGGTGGATTCACCAGCTCTTCGAGGATCGGTGCAATCTCTTTGGCCTCGGCGAACTCTGGGAAATTCACGGAGACGAGTGTGTCAGTGTGAGCTTCATCCAAGAATCGTGCTGTCTCGGCAATGCGCTCCACCATGGCAGCGCGGTCCGTCACCACAATAGAACGGGCCGGAAGATAAGGTTGGATCTCACCGATATCCGAGAGCAAAGGGCGCAGAGAGTTCTGCATCAAGTTGACATCGGCGTGCTTAAAGACCAAGACGCCCACAGACATTCCCGACTTGATGGCCTTGGGGTTTCTTATCACCGGGGCATATTTGCGTATCGACTTCAGCGGCAAAACCGAAGTAATACCATTGGCCTCGACAACGCCAAAGCCGTATTGCTCTAGAGCGATTCGAAAGATCTGCCAGGCCTGCTCAGGACCTACAGGGTTGCTCGAAACAACGGTGATCTTACCTTGAACGGTCTGGTCATAGACAATGTTGCGACCCGTCAACTCCGCCATCACCCGTCCCAAGAGACGAATATCCAGGTTCTCGTAGTTTAGAGTCACGGTACCGCCGCGCAGCACATCCCGCATGGACTCTGAGATGAGAGTCTCAGGTGGAGGCGGTGGCTGGGGAGGCTGAGCCGAGATTGAAGTCGACAACAGCAAGCTCAATCCCCATATGAGGGCAAGCGTCCTGGCTACTTTATGTTTGGTGAAACCCATCGTTTCTGACCTTTCCTATTTCGGAATTATATTCGTGATTGGTTTATCCCAGGTACCACTAAGCCTCAAGGTTCCGCGACCGGTTGGGACTTCGAAACGCAAGGTTCCATTCAGTAGTGGGGAAGAGGGCGGCGGTTGCCCCTCCAACGAGACCGTTCCATTGGCGCTGGAGCTTCCGTCGCCGCTGAGCAATTTGAGTTCGGTAGACACACCAGTCCTGGGTGCCTGTGGGGTTCCGACGTTGCGGATCACAAAGGTAGAACCCAGTTCCACCGACTTGTCCGGTATCGGAATTGGCAGACCCAGTTCTGGAACGACCAACCGTAGGCTACCACCGCCTTCGCGCGAGAGCACTCCGTAGTTCATATCCCCGGTCGCTCTGGTGGTACCTATGACATCGTTTCCGGTCTGCACAGTGATATCGTTGAGCTGGACCTCCAGGAGAGTTCCGTTGAAGGTCACCTTCATCTCGTTTTCGCCCTGATAGGCCGTGGCTCTCAGACCGGTTCTCGTTGGAAAAATACGAGCGCTGTCGAACTGGAGAAAAGCACCCGAGGCCATCCTCACGTTCAGGTCCTTCACCTTGACCCCAAAGGGTCCCGCCGATCCGGGCTGATAAAGGATCGTCGCTCCAGTGGCGACTTCGGCTTGTCGAACAGCGCGCTCGACGAGACTGTCGTAGGGAAACTGGATAAGCAAAAACAAGCAAAACAGACCGATAAACACTGCGATCTTCAGCAGGGCTTTCATCATCCTGGCACCTTCAGACTGATCTCCATGTCCCAACGTCCATCCCCATCAGAGTCCTGTAGTTGCATTCGCTCTACGATCAAGCGAACTCGTGTTAGCGCCGACAGAAAGCGGGCGGCCTGGTCTGGGGTGAGACGGCGAAGTTTCACCTGAGCACCTTGGCCCTGCAGATAGCCGTCGTTGGCCACCAGATTCTTCTCAATGCCAGACAGAGCGTTGGCAGCGATCCAACTCCGTACATCAGGCATCGGAGGCGGGGTCGTAGGAACCGTGCGCGCGACTTCAGGCAGAAGCACAGAGACTTCCTGGCGCACGCCACTGAGTTCTTCAATGGCATTCTTTGCCTGCTTCAATTGACTGGCTCTGGGGAAAAAGTAAACCACCAAAAAAAGCACAAAAACAACTGCCGCAACCAGGAGCGCGACAAGATTTTTATCCCATGATTCTGTACTCTTCAAGATTCTGGTAACTGCCCTTCAATCTGGAAAAAGAATGTATTGTCAGGCCCTGGTCTGCTCTTAACCTGCTCCACGTTGTCCAAGATCTTTTCCAGCGATTTACGAATTTCTTCCGACTGATTGAGAGAGGTCGCTCGACCTTCGAGTGTCAATTTGTCATCTTCAAAGATAAGGCTCGATACCTTAGCATCTTTTTTCCCAGTGACCGCGCTAGAGCTTTGCCCCAGGGTGTTCATGAGCTTGGCCGGTGAACTGCTCGCCGTCTTGCGCTGTTCATCCAAGCGCTCCCTCAACACCTTGACCATCATGTTTCCTGGAATCTGATCGGCGTTCTCAAGAATCGGCTGAACCGCGAGGTCGAGAGTGCTTCGCAACTCAGCGGCGCGATTGTCGGCACCCGAAATTCGGGTC
>CAZVVF010000274.1:0-5553 GCA_964630575.1 uncultured Burkholderiales bacterium
CGGAAATATCGAGATTGTCAGCCAAGGCTCGTCCCAAAACTTCTCCAACCTTCGCGGTGTAAGGGCCAACCTTAATGGCGGTGAGTCTGTCGGTGAACTGATGGCCGGTGGTTTTCATCTCGGTCTTCTGCATTTCACCGGACTGGCTAACATTGCCGAAGTATCCGACCGTCGTACCTTCCGGCAAAAAGAGGGAAGCGCACTGCTGAAGACTGCTGATGTCTCCACTAGAGACGTTCGTGAGGTCCAAGACCACGCGGTCTACGTCGAACTCAGAAATCTGGTTGAGGTGCTCAGCTAACTGATTGGCGGTTTGGGGCCCAAGCCACATAACCTTGACGACCAACTCGCCGTCTCTCAGACGAGAGTAAACAGAGTACTCGGTCTCGATGTTCTGGCGCTCGACCAGAACTCGAAAACATCGTTGCCAGATGCCGGAGCCTCGCTCCACATCCAAAACAACCTTCGATCCGATCTTGCCGCGCAGCTTGCTGACAGCCCACGCCTCGTTGCTACCGCGCGTACTCTCGCCATCGATAGCGACAATACGGTCACCCAACTTTAGACCCGAACTCAACCCGGCGTGGCCAGGCAGGCAAGTCACGAGTCGAACCCCGGAAGGTTCGCACTCGACGAGTGCTCCCAACCCACCGCTGGGGAGGGACCAAGCGTCTAGATAAGACACGCAGCGTTCGCTGATCTGTGAGTCCTGAGAGGGAGGAGCCTCTTGGACGTTGCGAGCGACCTGATCGGTCAGATGAAGAGTGAGGGCCATCGATAAGAACATCGCGGCTAGAGATGAAATTTTTCGCTTCACGGAAGCCTCCTTGGGTATCCCCTTACTTCTCAACCTTATCCCACGCCTCCCGCTCAATTAACAAAACTTTAACATCTTTTTCTAATTCGGGTCCTCCCCTGGACGGGCCTGGATGACGACCAACTCGTGGCCCCTTTCTAACCCCTCAATCCCGAATCGCTAGAAAAGCTCCAACTTGAAGGTTTGAGCCTTGCTCGAGAACCGCACAATGTAAGTATGAAGAAGATCGCAATCGCCACTCTGCTGGTTCTGCTCGCCGCCTGCCAGGCTCAAACGACCCCCCAGGGGGAACAAGCTAGCCCTCAAGAGGGGGCGACAGCCTCACCGAGGGTGAGCGCCACAGTCGACCCGGTCAAGAAACCGGCCCCTGTTCTCACCGTCCTCGACCAAGACGGAAAGTCGGTAGACCTCGGTGCGCTCTACAAGCAAGGCATCGTTCTCGTCTACTTCTATCCCAAGGCCGACACCCCCGGATGCACCGCTCAAGCGTGCTCCCTGCGCGACTCCTACGAAGAGCTTACAAGCAAAGGCGTGAAGGTCATTGGAGTTAGCCTAGACGACGCCCAAAGCCAAAAAGACTTTCAGAAGAAGTACGACCTGCCTTTCACCCTGATCCCCGACACCGACAAAACGATGGTAGAGGCCTTCGGCGTGTCCCACGTTGGCGGATTCGCCAGTCGCCAGGCCTTTCTGATCAAAGACGGCATCATCGAATGGCACGACGGCTCGGCCTCCACATCCAAGCAAGCCGAGGATGTTCTGACTCAACTCGAGAGCTGGGCCAAACCGTGAAGAAGAGCGACCAAGAGCGTCGAGCCGAAGCGCGAGAAGTCTGCGCCCGACTGCTCGCAGAGTATAAGACCGTGAGTTTGGCCACCTGCGACACCGACGGTGTTCCACAGGTCAGCTATACGCCGGTGGCAATAGACGCCGAGCACAACATATACATCTTTGTCTCCGAACTCTCAGAACACACCAGCAACCTCTTCAAGCGGCCGCGGGCCTCCTTGATGCTGATCGAAGACGAGAGCCGAACGAAGCAACTCTTCGCTCGAAACAGGCTGACCCTGGAAGGGCGAGTCGCTCCCATCGCGCGCGACCATCAAGAGTGGGCCAAAGCCGCCGACGTCTACCGCGCGCGCTTTGGAAAGTTCTTCGACCAGCTCGCCCAGTTGCGAGACTTTCACATGTTCGTCGTAAAGCCGGAGAAAGCTCGCATCGTCATAGGATTTGGAGCCGCGTTCGAGATCGCAATACCAGATTGGAACCGTCTGGAGCTCATCACCGGAAAGTGACGCGACCGCGTCAATTCCAGACCCGCTCAAGCTCTTCGAGAAACAGACCCACGTGATAGCCATCCACAAAACCGTGGTGGACTGTCACAGAGACGGGAATGGTGTAACGCCCTCCAGCCTCCTGATAGCGTCCTAAAATAATCTTGGGCTCGGAATCTCCCGAATCCATATAACGGGCGTGGCTCAACCCTGTAAATTTGAACCAGGGAACCGTGCTAAAGTGGATGAGGTCCACTCTTCGGCTCCCCGAACTCAACTCGAAGCCAGTCGTTTTCTGGGCCTGCCCAACGGCGACTTCAGCCACCTCGCAAAACCGCTCCAACTCTGCCAGGTAGGGTACGAAGGTGATGGTGAATGTTTTGTCCGGCCTCAGTACGGTCGGCGAAAGGTGCACTCTATCGAACAGCACCACCTCACCATCGTGGATGCGATAGCGAAACTCCTCCACCGAATTGGCCACCGCCAACACTCCGTGCCACAGGGGAAAAGTTGCCGAAACCCCGCTCGCTTTGCAGCGCTCGATCAAAGCCGTACACTCCACCTCGGCGGTGATGCTGAAAAACGGCTCCTTAAAGGCCGAGAAGAAGTCGAAATGCTCCGCTCTTTTCCAGGCGGATCGCTCAACGGTTTGAAACTCTGCGGGTACGCTATGAATATCCATATCTTGGGAGGACTCTTTTCGACCGGACTCGGACTCCCCTATCGACCCAGCGATCAGACCTTGCTCGGGTCGGACCTCGACAGCCTCATCGATCTGTGATATTCGTGACAAGAGAAAACTAAACTACACCGTTCAGTTCTATGCAAAAACGTGGTCATGCTGTCAAAGTCGTTATCCTAGAAGCTGCCTCTCGAGCCTTTCGAGACCGTGGTTTTCGCGCCGCGTCCGTCGACTCCATCGCCAAAAAAGCCGGGGTCTCCAAAGCCACAGTGTACGCTCATTTTGGCAACAAAGAAGGCTTGTTCAAAGCCACCGTGTGCGCCTTCATTGAGCCCATTCTAGAAACCATGCCCAGCGTTGCCCCGGTCGCCGACGTGAGGGCAGAACTGATCCGCTTCGCCCTAACCCTCCAGTCGGTCCTCATGACCCCCGAGAAGGTCGAGTGGGACCGAATGATGGTGGCCACGGCGAAACAGTTTCCCAACCTCGCCCAGGACTATTTTCGGTCCGGCCCGCAGCGGGCCCTCAGCCAACTTGCGGCCTTTCTCAAAAGCCAAGAAAAGTCAGGAACGCTCGAGGTCCCTAACCCCGATGACTCCGCCGAAATGCTCTGCGGCATGCTCTTTGGACTAGAGATACTCAAGAACTTGATTCTCAACCAACCCACAATTACAGAGCGCTCGAAGGTCGAGAGAACCATCGACGCTTTTTTGAAGGTGCACACTCCATGAAATGGCTCAACCTACTCGCCATCATCCCGATTGTCATCGGCGTTCTGATCTTTAGAAGCGCCGTGAGTGGACGCGAGCCACCAGAGAAGAAGACCGAGCCAGAGGCTGTCCTCACCGTGGTTGTCGAGACCGTCGAAGTGAGTTCCCTGCCCCGGGAACTCACTGGGTTCGGAACCGTGGTAGCCGAGCGGCGCTGGACCGCGGTCCCCCAAATCAGCGGCAAGATCACCAACGTCCACCCGAATCTCAAGACTGGAGGCTTTGTAGCCGAAGGCCAAGTTTTGTTTGTCATCGAGACGGTGGACCAAGGCCTCGAACAAGAGAGCATCTTGGCTGATCGACGGGCTTTGGAAGCCGAGATAGAGCAGATCGGCCAGAGAAAAATTCGACTCCACCAATCTCTGGAAGCAGCCCGCGGAACGCTGGCCCTCTTAGAGAGAGAGGAACAGAGGTACAAAACCCTGTTCGAACTCGGCGCCACACCGGCCACAACCGTCGACGCGCAAACCCGAGCGGTTCTCCAGCAACAGCGCGTCATCCGCGATATTGAGTCCAATATCTCCACACTACCGGCTCAGGTCGACGCCCTCCAGGCCAGGATCAGTGGCACCCAAACTCGCCTACAAAAGCAGGGGGTTCAGATAGGCCGCTCCATCATCAAGGCCCCTTTCAACGGCCGCCTGGGTGAGGTCTACCTCGAACCCGGACAAGTCGTCGCGGCTGGCGCTCAGCTCTTCTCCATGCAGGGTCGTGACCAGGTCAGGGTGGAAGCGAGATTTCCCCAAGCCCAACTCGGCGAATTTCCCCTCACCGGGGCCTTCATCACCACACCCTCGGGCCAAACCCTCAAAGCCAAAATCGGCACTTTGAGAGAGAGCATAGACCCCATCTCTCGAACCGCCTCGGTTCAACTCACCGTTGAGGCCGGCTCTGATGGCGCCCTGCTCCCGGGAGCCCTGGTCAACGTCACCCTGGAAGGAGAGCCCCACGCTCCGCTTCCAGTGATACCCCGTGCGGCCATTCACAACGGCCAGGTCTTTACAGTGTCAGACGGCAAGCTCGGTCGGCGAGAGGTCGAGATAGCCTTCCGCGAAGGCGAACTCGTCGCTATTGAGTCGGGCCTGGCCAAGGGTGACGTCATCGTGGTGAGCGACCCAGGGCTCGCCCTCGACGGAACGCTCGTACAGGTGGCAGCAAAAGAATGATCACCTTTTTCGTCAAACACCCGACGGCGGCGAACATCCTGATGTTTGTCCTTCTCGCCCTCGGCGCTATGACACTACCTCAGATTCAGCGCGAGACCATCCCCGACCCCACCAAGCCGACAGTCCAGATTCAGATCGTCTATCCAGGCGCCTCCCCCGAGGAGGTCTACACCGAAGTCGTGGAACCGATCAACGATGCCCTCGGTTCAGTCATCAACCTCAACGAACTTCGCTCCGAGGCGCGTGACTCAATCGCCATTATCAGTGCGGAGATGAATGAGAGCGGCGACGCAGCCACCTTCCAAGCCGAGGTTGAAGCCGCCGTCTCGAGCGTCACCGATCTCCCGGACCTGACCGAAGAAGCCACCATTCGTCGAGCCGACCTAGCCCGACCGGCCCTTACTGTTGTGGTCACAGCGCCCATGGACGAGGTGAGGCTCAAGGCTTATCTCGAAGACCTGAAAGACCGCCTCCTAGCCAACGAGGGTATCTCCAGCGTCGATGTCACCGGCTTCAGCCAAACACTCCTGAGGATCGAGATCGATCCCGACCGCCTCCGTGACTATGGCCTCTCGACCTCCGATGTGGTGCGACGCATCGCCGACCAAAGCCGAGACATTCCGCTCGGACAGATCGAGTCCGACGGCAAAATGCTGAGCCTCCGGTACACCGAGAAGAAACGCTCCAGCAAAGAACTCGAAGACCTCATCCTGCGAGAGAACATCAACGGCAGCCAGGTCAGACTCTCCGACGTAGCCATCGTCAGGGCGGTCCTAGAGGACCCCCACCAAAAGGCCCTGCTCGGGCCAAACCGCGCTGGCATTCTCGATATAAAAAAGACAGC
>CAZVVF010000274.1:5563-5877 GCA_964630575.1 uncultured Burkholderiales bacterium
ATATCGCCGATATCGTCCGAGAGTTCCTCCGCAAGGAGATGGAAGTCCACCCTCAAGTTGAGGCCTATATCGCCAGAGACGGGGCCGATATCGTTAAGCAACGCTTAACGCTGCTGGGCAGAAACGCTGTGCAAGGTCTGGTTCTCGTCTTTTTGGCCTTGTTTATCTTTTTCGATCGCCGACTCTCCTTTTGGGTCGCCATGAGCTTGCCCGTGGCTTTTCTTGGAGCCTTTGCCGTGGTTCCCTATACCGGGCTGACCCTCAATATGTTGACCTCGGTGGGACTGCTTCTGGCCCTCGGTCTTTTGATGGAT
>CAZVVF010000275.1:0-5869 GCA_964630575.1 uncultured Burkholderiales bacterium
TCCCTAACGGCTCGCTTGAGAACACTGAGGTCCGTGGAGCCACAGGCTACGTTGATCTGCTCTCCATCGTGGCTGTCGTGAAGCATCACGACCTCGGCACCGGCTCCGCGAAAAACCTCCTCAGCGTGTGTGGCCGCAGCACCGTACGCGCAGTCGAGGACAATCTTGAGCCCCTTGAGCGAGCCCTCTAGATTGGCCAGCAAAAAGTCTCGATATCGCTCTCGAATCGACTCTTCACGCCGAAGCCTACCGACCCCGACACCATCAGCATAGCGGAGAGTCTCGGGACTGGCGATCAAACGTTCCAGCTCCCGAGCCTGATCGTCATTGAGCTTCTTGCCCTCGGGACCAAAAAGCTTGATCCCATTGTCGGGAACCGGGTTGTGCGATGCGCTCATCATAGCGGCACCATCTGCTCCCAACTCTCGAACCGCGAAAGCGACCGCCGGTGTGGGGATCACGCCGATATCGATGACGTCGACGCCCATGCTCATCAAGCCCGAACCATAGGCCCCCAACAAGGCGTCCCCCGAGACCCGTGAGTCGCGGCCCACCACGACTTTAGGCCGGCTCTCGCCCGAGGAATTCTCCTGAAGGACCTGGCCGTGCGCGAGTCCGATAGAAAGCACATCTTGAACACGAAGCGAGCGGTTGAAACGCCCTCTGACCCCGTCTGTACCGAATTTAATTTGCGTCACTTTCGACTATCTCCCTGAATCTTCGTTCACCTTAGTAGCCAGAAGCGTGATGGTCACCAGATCACTGCCCACGAACGTGACACCATCCACCGGCAACAACTTCACCTGGGCCACTTCTGTCTTGCCACCCTTAGGCTCAAATACAATGGGCGTCACCTGCAGACCCTTGGGCGCCGCCCCGCCGATCGTTCTGGCCACCTGAACAAACTGAGGTTCTACCTCCGGCCTGTAGCGGTAACCCGGCTCCCCCTCCACTTTCACGTTGTCGATGAGCACCGGAAGACTCTCCAAGGTCTGCTGCTGGTCGATGGGAATCGTCGCCATCACCTCACGCACGTCCAACCGCAAGGACGAGTCCGTCCCCATAACGGTGGTACCGTTGTCGTTGAGAGGCGTCAGATTGCTGACCCGAATAGAGAGCGTGTCGCCCAAGCCTTCCACCGGTACGACACCCGATACCACAGAGACCTGACGCACCAAGTCTTCCGGTCCCTCAATCTTCGTAGAGCGAGGCTCAAAAATCGGTATCCCGACCTTAAAGCCGGTCTTAGGGGCACCCACCGTCTCGATCTTTATGGGGACCTCCTTAACCATCAGAGGAGAGATCTGAACATTGACCGAGTTCGGATCGACATCCAGAATCTGAACACCGGCAGGCACCAGTACCTGAACCTCCGGCCAAGCGCTTCCGGCTGCCATACTCTCGAGCTCCACGCAGGCCCGAACCAATCCCTCGCGCAACTCCGTTACCACCTCCGAGTCACCGCGCAGGGTCAACTTCACCGTATCGGCCGATTTCTCGTAAGGGATCAGGTGAGAGCCAGCACCCTTCGTCTCCAAAGGGATTCTCAATTCGAGTTGAGTGATCGAGTTCTGAGTCACGCCCCCAACGGTCACCCGGACGTAGGCCCACATGATCACGGCGATCACCAGGGCGAGGGCTTTGAGGCCATTGGTTTGATTCACGAATCACCCTTTCCACCGATGCGTCTAGGAAACTTAATTCTAGAACCAGTCTCCTTGGACTCAGTGGCAAGATAGCGGCTCAACTGAGCCTTGACTTCGCCTTCCTCAAACATAGGTCGGCCGAAAACTCCGTCGTGCGCCAAGCGTATCTCGCCCGTCTCCTCCGAGACCACCAAGACCACGCAATCCGATTGCTCCGAGACACCCAAGGCCGCTCGATGTCGGGTCCCAAACTTTGAGTCAACATTCTGTGAGGAGAGCGGTAAGTAGCAGCCAGCCACCATCAACCGTCCGCCCCTCACCACAACCGCCCCGTCGTGGAGCGGCGTTTTGGGGTGAAAGAGCGCGATCAGAAGCTTACTGGAGAGGAATCCATCGATCAAATCAGCGCTCTCCACGAACTCCTCAAGGCCAGTCTCTCGTTCAAACACGATCAAGGCACCGTGCCTCAAGGTCGAAAGCTGCTCGGCTGCGTAGGCCACGCCCTCGATCAGCTTGGCCAGTTGCTCCTTGTCGATCTTGCTCGAGGATGAACTCGGCAAGACGCCTTGTTGCCCCAATCTCATCAACGCGCGGCGCAGTTCGGGCTGAAAAATAATGGGGAGAATCACGGCCAACGACACGAGGAACCAGTTCAGGATATAGCTCAGAGTCTGCAGTCGACCAGCGTGGGCTACCAACAGCAACAGGAGGATCACTCCCACACCCTGGATGATCTGGACCGCTCGGGTTTTCTGGATGGTAAGCAGGACCGAGTAGATACAGAGGGTGACTAGGCAAATATCAAACCCATCGCTGAGCTCGACACTCTCTAAAAATCGGAACACGGCGTCCACTAAACTTGAACCTCACGGAATTCGGGTCGTCATCAATTTTTGGCGCTGATGACGTCGATCAATCGATGCCTCCTGCTTCCGAACAACTGCCCCCTAGTCCTCTTTACAAAGCGCGCCGAGATCGCTATGATTACTCGCTGTACACGGGGCCTTGGGGCGGCGCGACCGACAGACCTGACGTGTTATTCTTATACCTCTGGTCCTGGTGGCACTCGAGACTCCTAAAATCGGAGGTGGGTTTTACCCAAGGAAAGGAGCACCTAATGAAGGCATTAGGTTGTCATATTGTAGCCGAGTTAAGTCTCTGTGAGCCAGAACTGTTAGCAGACCTTGACGGAGTCAAACAAGCTATGGTTGAGTCGGCAGAAGTAGCCAACGCCGAAGTGAGGGAAGTCGCCTTCCATCGGTTCATTCCTCATGGCGTCAGCGGCGTGGTGGTCATTGCGGAATCGCACCTTTCCATCCATACCTGGCCTGAGATCGGCTACGCAGCCGTGGATATCTATACCTGTGGTTCGCACACCTCCCCAATGAAAGCGCTCGAATACTTGAGCAAGAAGTTCCTGTGCAAGCAGATGCATACCACCACCATCGCCCGAGGCTACCTGACCGGCCAAGGAGCTTTCGGGCATCGGGTCACAGGCAGCCAACTGCAGGATCAACCGGTCGCCGTCCACGGCGCGTGAGATACCCATGATAAAAGTTGGCATCATCTCAGGACAAGAGACCTTCACCGAGGCTCTGCTCGAAGAGCTCAATCGACGTCCCGGTATCCTCGCCGAGTGGGTGCATATCGGCCCCCAAAGCTTGGATGAGCCGTGTCCTTACAACGTCTTACTGGACCGATTGTCTCACTGCTACGAGTTCTACCAAGCCTACCTCAAAAAGGCGGCAGTAGAAGGGGTCTACGTGATCAACAACCCCTTTCGTTTCCTCTGTGACGACAAGTTCTTCAACTACGCCCTGGCTCAAAAGCTTGGGGTGCCTGTGCCACGAACGGTGCTGCTGCCCTCAAAAGAATACGACGATCGAGTTCTCGACCGTGCCGATCTGCACAACCTCAAGGCCGAGATCGATTGGGACGAAGTCGAACAGAAGGTTGGCTATCCAGCCATCCTCAAACCGTTCGACGGCTACGGCTGGCGCGAAGTCTACAAGGTCGAGAACCGAGAGCAACTCATCGAACTCTACGACGACTCCATGATGGACGTTATGATGCTGCAGGAATTCATCGACTTCGAGCACTACGTGCGCTGCTTTGTGGTTGGCGGCGAGGCCGTTCTACCCACTCGATACAACCCCAACGAGCGGCGATACATCATCGACCACGAACACCTTTCCCCAGAACTCGGTCAGCAGATCGTGGACGCCTGTCGCCTCCTTTGTCGAACCCTGGGCTACGACATGAATACCGTGGAGTTTGCCATTCGTGACGGCGTACCGTTCGCGATCGACTTCATGAACCCGGTACCAGAGGCCAAGCCAGAAGTCATAACGCCTCTGTACTTTCAATGGCTGGTGAAACACCTCTGTGACTTCATCGAAAAGGTTGGCAGCGAGCGGCGAGCGACCCCCTTCACCTACGCTCCAGGGCCATCGGTCACAGCAGCCCTCTGAGCGCGTCGGTCCGTGGACGGGCTCAGAAGGCCAAAAAAAGGAGCAAAGAAATGCCGCGAGCTTCCGAGCGAAGGTCGCGGCTTCAAGCCCTAGAGAGCCTAAAACGTACCCGTGGTCAACAGTACCTCTTCGGCCGTGAGCGCCGGGGTCGGCTCGGCGACTTCGCACCGAGCGAGCTTCGACCCGTCGTGTTGGCGGGCCAAGCAATAGCGGGGAGAAACGAGTTTCCCGTCGGCTCCACGCAGAACCTCAGGCACCGGAGAGAGCCCCATCTCTTGAAGAAAGTGGTGCAGGGACCAACTGAAGGGGCTTTCCCCACTGTAAACTTTACCATCTATCTCTATATGAACGGTCTTCATCCTAAGCTTCCTCCGAGAGTCGTATGGAGAGAATATACCCACCTTCTCGGCAAGCCTAACCTGCCTGGGACAATGTACGAACGGCGCGACGAAAAATGGCCGAAAGCAGGCTCCTTCGATGCTCAGCGGGTGCCCGCATGTCGAGCATCGGCTCAACGCTCCTGGCAGCACTCTCAGCAGCCTCCTCCACCAACTCCGGTGTGAGTCTCTCGTTGTTCATCAACTCCTCTACCGAACCGATGCGATGAGGAATGCGAGTCACCGCACCTACGGCCACTCGGACATTCTGACAGCGCCCGTCGACAATCTCGGCGTACACACCGAGATTCACCATGGCCTTGTCCACCGCCGCAGGCGCCACTTTTACGAAGGCCCCTCTCGAGTCACTCGAACCTTTAGGAATGGAAATGGCCATCAGGATGGCATCTTCTGCCGCCGTTTTGCGATAGTCCAGGAAAAACTCGTCGACAGGCACAGTCGTCGGTCCATCGGCCGTCTCTATGATCAATCGCGCCCCCAAAGCCAGAAGGACAGGGGGGGTATCAGCAAACGGGTCACCACCGGCCACGTTGCCACCTATGGTCGCCGCGCTCCTCACCGGGATGGGCCAGCCCTGGCAGGTGGCATCTCGCAGCATTCCGCTCCAGAGACTGACCGCTTGCGAACTTTGAGTGAGCGACTCCATGGTTGCTGCCGCACCGATGGTGACCCACTGGTCATCCTCAGTTATGGAATCGCTCGTGAGGTGACGAATGTCGATCAAGCACTCGACCCCCTCGGGAGGTTGGCTGACAATTTCAGTCCCCCCGGCTATAACAACCGCTTTTGGCCCGTACTCGTTCTTCTTCTCCCAGAACTCCTCGACCGTCTGGGGAAAGGCAAGTTCCTTCAAATTTCGCAAAGTTTCGATCCTCTACTGCTGGTCTCTCCCCCTTTTATAAGTTAGCGTCGTGCCGTCGGTTCCCTCCATGAAGAGTCCTAATTGGCTACCTTAGATAGCTTTTGCGAGATGAGGTCGGCAGGAAGGCGCTCCCAAAATGGTAAAGACGAACTAGGCACCGGAGGAAACATGAACACAATTTTACCTGAAATATTGAAAGCATGTGGTTGGGCCTTCTTATCGGCCCTGCTCATGGGAGTGGGCACTGGGCTTGGTGTCAAGTTCTTCGACATGATGACACCAGGTGTCGACGAGATGGAAGAGCTCCGAAAAGGCAACATCGCTGTTGCTATCGTCGTGGCCGCCGTTATCCTGGCCATCGGGTTCGTCATGGGCATGGTCCTTTCTTCATCTCCAGCAACAGCCTAGGTCAGCATGCTCAAGGTCCTGATCGTCCCCGTCCTCAAGGACAATTATAGCTACCTCGTAGTCGATGAGCCGACCCGATCCTGC
>CAZVVF010000276.1:0-5850 GCA_964630575.1 uncultured Burkholderiales bacterium
GGCAGTACGCCGTGCTCTTGCTCCAGGACGGCCGCTTCGAGGACGCTGCGCTCGGTCAGATTGTCCAGAGCATTGGTGGCCTCATCGAGAATGAGGAAGGGGGGGTCGTGGTACAGGGCCCTAGCGATAGCGAGTCGCTGTCTCTGGCCACCGCTGAGCGACACGCCCCGCTCACCGAGCTTGGTGTCGTAACCTTCGGGTAGCTCGTTGACGATGAAATCGTGAATGCTAGCGTTGCGAGCGGCCAACTCCAAAGCCTCTTGGTCGATCGATTCGGCATCGCACCCCATGGCGATATTGTGGCGCACGGTATCGTCGATGATAAAGATCTCTTGGGGCACAGTGCCCACCAGATATCGCCAAGAGGCGAGGGTTTCGGCGCTCAAGTCCACACCGTCGACCGACAGCGTACCGCTCTGCGACTCTAGATGTCCCGCGACAATGTCAGCCAGCGTCGTCTTGCCTCCGCCCGTTCTTCCGATAAGAGCCACCGAGCTGTTCTTGGGGATGGTCAGGTTCACATCCCGCAGCGCCGGCTCATCCGAGCCAGGGTAAGAAAAACTCACCCCCTTGAGCTGAACCTCTCGCTCGAACTCCAACGGCTCTTCGCTTCCGATGAGCCAGCCCTTGTCTGGAGGGTAGCTCAGCTCTTCGTAGATGGCGTCCAAAGCGGGCAGATAGTACTTGATATCGACAGCGTTCTTGTACACCCTTTGGGCCGCGGGCACCAAGCGGAAGGTGGCCATGATATAGACCCCGGTCAAGGGGAAAGCGGCACTGTCGTAGTGCATCGTGAGATAAACCATGGCCGCTAGAATCGTGGTGACGGCGATGGTTTCCGTGAGAAATCGTGGTAGCTCAGCGATCAGCTGATTGCTGACGGTGACATCTCTCTGACGGGCAGAGAGGTCCTCATAGATCGCCAAAAAACTAGCCCGCCGGTCGAACGCCTTCGCCTCTTTGATACCGGAGAGAGCCTCGGTGACCAGCTTGAACCGTTGCTCAGCGAGAAGCCGTCGCTCCTCCCCCACCACCCGGAGTCTGTTTCGAAAGAAACGGAAGATCTGGCTGTAGAGCAAGGTCAAAATCGCGATCGTTCCCAACGCAAGATAGGGCTCTAGAGCGACTAGCCCCAGAAAGATAAGGCCCGCCGCGAGACCCTTGGTCAGAATCTCTACAAAACGAAAAACGAGAAACTGAGTGAGTTGGTCCACCTCGTGGAGAACGTCCTTGGCCAAGGCTGAGGTGTTTCTGGAAAGGTACCAGATGTAAGGCTTTTCCAGATAGGTCCGCAGCAGTTCCCGAGACATGTGATGACGGACCTCTTGACTGAAGTACACCGAGACCCAAAGAGTCGTCGCCCCGCAGATGTTCAAGAGTGCGATGAGACTCACGAACATGGTCATCAAAAAGAATAGAAACTGGCCGTGGTCAGTCAGCCCCGTCATCTGCTGCAGACTGCTCAAGAAAGGGTTCGTCGCCACCTTCGAGGGGTCGATGGCAGCTAGCATGAGGGGCCAGATCCCTGCCACTCCGGTCAACTCCAGCAAGGCGTTGAGCAACATCATGACGCCCACCAAAACAGCCAGCCTCCGACAGGAAGCTGGCAGCACGTGGTTTACTTTTTTAATCGCCTCAATCAGATTGAACGCACCTTGGCCCAAAGCTCGCCTCTGTCCTGGACTGAGCGCTGACCGAGCCGGTAGCGAAGAATCCCCGAAACAAAAGACAGAGGGCTAGGTTGAGTATAGCAGTCATGCGGAAATCTCCTTCACTTTTGGAACTCGGCCTCTTGAGCGTTGCCAGCCATCGCCCTAGGACAGGGCGAGGGATGCGATTCTCAATCCACCCGGTTCAGGCCTCTCCTCACAGGATTTCCTTCCCGCTCTCAGAAATCATGTATCCATGAGCAAAAGCATAATCAGATCCTTGACGGTAGCTCTAGCCCTTGGTTCCTTGCTTTTCTCAGGATGTGCCCAAACGGTCGCCGTACAGCCCCCCCCGGCCGCGGCTCCGAGTACACTCGAGATCTTCTCTGGAACTCCGGCCACCAGGACACCGTCTCAGCAATCGACCTACGTATCAGCAGAAATGGTCGTCGACGATATCTACAAGTCCATGCTGGGCCCCGGTCGTCAAGACTACATCGCCCTCGACCCAGCCAATTCTGAGTTAGCTTGGCTCACCGGCTTCTCGGTAGAGGTCAAGGCCCCCGACGGCGAGAGCCCCATGAGTCAGGAGTACCTCTGCCACAGCAATCTCGAGGTCGCCGACGTAAATCAGCACTACATGACCGTGGCCAATAGGAACTTCAATCCGGGTCGCTATTTCACGATTTCCCAGGGCCAGAAATACGCCAAGCTTCCGGAGGGATTCGGTATACCGATCAACACGAACCACGCCCTCAATTGGAATGGCCAGGCCCTCAACCTCAACACCAAGCCGGACAAACCCATCGTCGTCACACAGCGGGTCAATCTCGACTACACCTTGGACAAAGACACCAAGTCCCCGATGATCCCCCTCTTCCCCATGAGTGTCGTGGGCTTAAAGACGGTGGGAGACCTCCCAAAGACCTATACCCTCCGGCACGACTCTAGCAAAATGGAGGGCGGAGGATGCCTCATCGGCACCAGCGCGGTGGTCGACGGCGTGTTCACAGACAATGCCGGGAACGACTTCACGGCCCACTGGATTGTGGAGCCAGGTATCGAAAGGAACACGACCCGCCTCGACGACATCTTCACGCTACCCTATGACACCACGCTTCACTATGCCATGCTGCACGTTCACCCGTTCTGTGAATCGGTGGAGCTCTACGACCTCACCGAAAACAAGTCCGTGCTCAAGTTTGACTGCACCCAGCTGCCCGATAGAATTGGTCTGCTCAAGACCCAGGACCTGACCAGCGTCGAGGGGATCGACCTGTACAAAGAGCACACCTACGAGCTGCGCAGCGTCTACAACAACACCACCGATGTCAACCAGGACTCCATGGTGGTGCTCTATGTCTACCTGAGAGACAAAACCTTCGACAAAAACGCCATCAACAAGACTTAGGGGCCGACAAGAGGGCCTGCGACTCTGGCTCCAAGCCCAGGATCTTAACGAATTTGCAACTTTTTTGTCGCCGCCGTGGTCTAGGCTGGACTCATGTTGCTTGCTGTAGCCCCATCTCTCAACCCCACCACTCAGCGCATCCAAGCCTTGATGCGAGGGCACACCGATCGAGCCGAAGAAGCCGAAATCCTACAGCTGTTGGGCGAGGCGGACCCTGCCACTCTCAACGAATCCATCACCCAACTCGATATGGCCGACCTCTTTTCCGATATCGATGACCACTGGGGCGGTCCCAAAAACAAAACCCAACTCCTGCAGATGCTGAGCCAGGATCGCTTGGAACAACTGGAGGTTCCCTCGCGTTCGGCCATTATCGGCGGGCTTCAGGAGGGTTGGACCAGAGTCCACGATGAGGGTTCAGCCAAGGTCGCTGGCGGCTTGGAAGAACAAGCTATCCGCAATATCATCGTGGGTACCGAAGGAGCCAGCCTGAGCGCTCTCAAGAACAGTATCAACGCCGGAGCTGACGAATACGACATGCAGCACCTGCTCTACTCCGATGTTGACGATCAGGGATTGCTCACCGAGATCTTCAGCCACATCGAGACCCAGGGTCAGGCCACACCCACAGGTCAAATAAAACCCCTGAGCGACATCGACGACACCTTTTACTCCAACCTCAAGGACGATCGCTATCCATCTGAGACCGTCTACCCCGGAGTTCTGGCTTTCTACGATGAACTCGACAAAGGGGCCAAGAACGAGCCCGACGCCCTCGGGGACTTGACCTTTCTCTCCGCCCGTCCCGACGAATCCAGCGGGACCATCAAGAATCGAACTCACCGAACATTGCGCGAGAACGGTGTCAAGGAAGCCTCCGTCCTGTTGGGCTCGCTGACTGGCCTGATCAACAACGAAGCCATGGCCAAAAAGAAGATGGAGAATTTCGAGCAGTACAAAGCCATCTATCCAGAATACGACTTCACCTGGACTGGTGACAGTGGACAGGGAGATGCGATCCTTGGTCAGAGAATGCTGCAACAATACCCCAACAGAGTCAAAGGGGTTTTTATCCACAACGTCACCGGCCTGTCTGCCGATCAGAAACAAGACTTCCGCCAGCAGGGCATTCGGGTTTTCGACACCTACCTGGGAGCCGCCCTGGAGGCTCACGAACTCGGACTCATCACCTCCGAAGGCTTGAACAGAGTCGCCACCGCCGCCTCAAACGATCTTCAGAGCATCACCTGGGATTCCGAAGAGCAAAAGCAAGCCAGAATCGACGACCTCAACCGCGATCTCGAAAGGATGAGAGAATCTCTCCGTGGACCGGGTGGCTCTCAGCCTCGCAAACTGTAGAGGCGCTTGCACTCTAGATATCGTTCCGGGGTATCGACGTCCCACAGGATCGCTTCGTCGTCGCAATCGAGCCAACGCCGTTGATCGCCCAAGCTTCGTACGACCGGCCTCGCCCCCTCCGAGAGCGGGCTCGAACGCAAGCGCTCCATCATCTCTTTAGAAAAGATCACCGGGTGCCCCCCTCGTCGCTTGTAGGAGGGAGACCACATGAGAAAGTTGGGAAAAGCCTCCGACTCAGCGGCCAAGTCGACCAGCGTGGAGCGCTTCACGTAGGGATGGTCTACCAAGCAAACCATCACGCGCTCGATACCAGCAGCAAAGTGGTCCCACCCCAAGAGCAGTGATGAGAGCTGTCCCTCCTCGGGTCTGGGCTGAATCACCACCGGCAAATCTACAGCCAGCTCCGAGGCCGCCAGACTGGACACGATAGCCCTGTGCGGAGTCAAGCCTCGAGTCACGGACTCCAACTGCTGGATAAACGTCATGTCGGACCCTTCGCAGAGCCGACATAAGGCCTTGTGCGTCCCCATGCGCTGTGACAATCCCCCCGTCAAAAGCAAAACCAGAAGGTCTTTATGCAATCGAACCAACTCGCTCGATGATGGTCACAGCTTCAGACAATCGCTCGTGGGTGGTGGCGGTAAAACACAGACGCAAGCAGTGTGGATGCAGCCCACCGAAGGCCTCTCCGGGAGCCGACGAGACGCCTTCCTCAAGCCAAGCGAGCATCGTTTTCCAAGCCTGCTCCTTGGATTCGAAGGGCACGAAAAGATAGGCACCGCCGGGCGACAGAGGGGCCTGGGGAAAGGCCGAGTGCAAGAGGTTCCGGGCCTTCCGATAGACTTCTGTCTGTTCCTTTAAGTAACCGTGATAGTCCTCTGCGCTCTGCTGCAGAGCCGCCAGCGCCGCAACCTGATTGATATCGCTCAGGTCGTAGATCTGATGAGTGCTCACTCGACGCAGGCAGGTCATAACATCCTTGGGTCCCACCACGTATCCCACGCGCAATCCCGCCATTCCAAAGCTCTTGGAAAAAGTGAACACGCTCACCACCCGAGGCTTCTCGGCCTCATTGTCGAGGGTGGCCAGCGAAACTTTCTCGTGGCCGTCAAAGACGATGTGTTCGTAGGCTTCGTCGCTCCAGAGAGCCAAATCGTTGTCGGTGGCAAAGCGGTAGAGCCTCTCGGCCTGGGCTCGGTTTAGGAGTTGACCATCGGGATTGTTGGGGTTCGCCAGGTAGATCGCTTTGGTCCTGCGGGTCAGGAGGGGAAGAAGCACTTCCTCGGGAGCCGCGATGGCTTCCTTGAAAGGGGCGTCGACCACAACGCCACCCACGGTTTCAACGATCCCCCGGATCAGGGGCCAGTGAGGGCACAAAACGATGAGTTCATCTCCGGGGTCGAGAAAGGTTTGGGCTATGGCACAAAGGCC
>CAZVVF010000277.1:0-5839 GCA_964630575.1 uncultured Burkholderiales bacterium
GTCAGGACCGCCATGAACTTCAACGGTTCGGGAGCTCACGCTATCGTGTCGTCGGAGTCCGATGAGTTTATCGAGATTCTCTTTCGCCTCCACGCCCAATTTGAGTTGGCCAATCAACTCTTTATCAGTCCTTCCCAGTTCGACGGCCGGATGATCGTGAACACAGGGTCCGGCCAAGTCGAGTACTTCTCTGTGGAAGTGCCCCCAGGTCACGGTCGCAATATCGCCTTCGAGCAGTATTCCCAAGCCGCAGAGTCAGGGGTCGGCCTCATAGAGACCATGAGTCTGTCGGCCGGGGCCATTCCGGAGGTGAAGTGGGACCGTCAGATGGCGACCGCTGACGCGCGCGAGTTTTTGGCCGACGCCTTCTTCGAGTTTCACAAGATCGATTGGGTCCCCATCGACCAGGCCCTCAAAAAGGCCAAAGATCTGGAGCGGCCAGTGTTTGCCGTGATTCTAGAGGGAGCCTTAGACGACCAGTCCTGTTGAGGCAGCGGACGCCTCCTGAGAGCAGGTCTGCTCTCGAAACCTGAAATCATCGAGACTCTCAACGAGGAGTTCGTTTGCACCTGGGCCCTTCCCCTGGAACTCGAAGCCCTCCGCACCTCTGGCTCCCAAAGCGAGAGCCTTATGGCTTCGACTCTGGCCGAGCGTTTTTCGACCCTGGTGCACATGTTCATCGTCAGCCCCGATGGGGCCTATCTCAGGGACTTGAGGATGAATGAAGATATCCTGGATCTATCCCCAGGCGCTGGTGACAGCCCAGCTGAGGTCGAGGCCTTCTTGAGCTTTTTGCGAGGCTCGTCCGCCCCCAAAAAGCCTGAGTAGAAATCAACCTTCGGGCTATCCCAATTCAACCTTGGGATGACGATTGAAGCCTGTTCCGATGTTAGCCTAAGGATATGAAACTTAAACTTTGGGGCTTTTCATTGGCCGAGCTACTGGTAGCGATGTTCGTCATGATTGTCGGTATCGCCGGTGTCACCAGCGCCATCTACTGGGGGATGCAAAAGACCGACAGCGGCAGGTATATCACCCAAGCCTCGGACCTGGCGCGCATTCTCACGGAGACCTTCGTGGCTCGCGGGGAGATCGCCGAGGCGGACGGTTCGCCCCCTTGGCCCAGCGCCGCTTCCAAGATCAACGATGACCCTTCCGAGCGGAGGCCTGTCTTTGACGAACCCTTCCAGGACCTCTCTTCCGTAGGGGCGGGCATCACCTCCTACGACTCCGTCATCGAACAGAGAGATATCGACAAGTACAAGCGCAATATCCGAGTGGAGCGCCTGGCTCCTGAGGGCACCTTGACAGGCAGCCCGGGGAATCAATCGGGCTACTCAGCGAGCTTGGCGCGACTCATCGTCAAGATCTATTGGGACGAGAAAGGCCACGAGCGACACGTGACCCTCGAGACCATCATCCCCCACGGACTCTAGAGAAAGGAGGAGCTTTATCTATGAATAAATTTTATCGAGAGCGTCAGGGGTTCACCCTCGTGGAAGTCCTCGTTGTGTTAGGGGTCTCCCTTGTGTTGGGACTCGTCCTGGTTGGCATCTTCGCACAATCCCGAGCCGCCTTGGACAAATCGACCGGCAACCTGGACCTCACCGGCCGAGCGAGAGTGCCCATCGAGCGGGCTATCTTCTACGTCTCCTCGGCGGTGCGAACCAACGGGTTCGACGGGGTGGTCTACCCCCAGATTCTAGACGTCCCAGCGGCGACATCGAGCGACCTGGACACCTGGTCACGCCACGTCATTCTGAGCACCACAGAAGACTTTTCTAACCCCGCCTACAATCCCGACCGGGACCTCACCGAAAACGGCGTTGGTCACTACATCATGAACTCGCCTCCGGTCTTCCACTACCTCATCTGGTTCGAGGGAAACACCGCCCACGGCGGTCACGACATTCTGCCGGAAGTCGACAATTCACTCGTCATGTCCAAGCTCATCTATCCCGGACCCGGCGGGGACACTCCAGCCTGGAGGGCCGACCCCTTTAGCACCCTAGACCCCGACCCCAACCTGAATCTTCGAGTCCTGGGTCAGAATATCGAAGATGTCGCCTTTCGACGGGTTCTCAGCAACGGTCTGGCCATGCACGTGACCACCCACAGCGATGTGCGAAACGCCGCTGGAGAGACCGAAACGAAAGCCTACAGCCAAACCGCCGTCATTCAGATTCCGTCCTTCACCCTACCCTAACACCCACACCCTTTTGACCATCCTGATTTGAGTCGAGACCATTTCATCTGGAGGAGAGACAATGAAAACCAGAGCCACGAAACAGTCTAGGAGAGGAGCCAGCATCCTGATGCTATCGTTCGTCTTTATGGCGCTTCTGTTTCTCATCGCCATAGCCATGTACAGACTCGTACCGGCGGACATGCACGCGGCCCAACGGTCGCACCAAGACCTTTCGGCGCACTACGTCGCCAATGCCGGAATTCGCACAGCCGCGGCCTGGCTCACCGATAGCATGATTCGCTTTCAAGAGGGCCAAGGACCTCAAGTCCTTCCCGACTATGCCGTTTCCGGTGAAACCGTCAACCTCACAGCCTTTGAGGACGAAGTCAACACCGGGCCTTCCCCCTTCTCGGACCCGGACTGGACCTACGAGATCTCCATCGACGTGGACCCCTCCACGGTGGGCGTCTCCCACAACTTTCAACCTCGGGTCTTTCAAGTGGTCTCAACGGCGAAGTATCGCGACCGCCCCATTCGCAAAGTGGAGGCCTGGATAAGACAATCGACCTTCGCTTCCTTCGCCTACTTCACCGACAAGTTTAGCGGGGAGATGAGGATCGACGGTGACCTTGGTTTTGCCGGTCCCGTGCACACCAACGAGCATTTCGTCTTCAACGTGCTCAAGGGAGCCGCCCAGTACGAGGACCCTTCCAACGGGGTTTTCTTTGGCGATGAGGTCACCCACGCAGAGTTTGCCCCCACACCCGACGCTGGCGGAGACGGCAATGTGTGGGTCGGCGAAAAACCCTACGACGAAAACGGGCCCATCGGCGACCGCTACGACCACATTTTTGAAGGCGGGCGCAACGCTCTGCGCGACAAATCCTCCATCGATCTCCCAGCCAGTTCCGACGACATCAAACGGGTTGCCTGGGGCGGCACCAGCGCCACTCGCCCCTACCCATCAGCCAACGGGGTCTACGTCAACAAGAACGACTCCGGTGTGGTCGACGCCGGCATCTACGTCAAAGGCGACATTCGCGAAGTCTTCATGGGTCTGGATGAGAACGGCAACCAGAGGATGTCCTATGAAACCTACACCAACTCTGGCCAAATGAACGCCAACGATCCCGGTGGCTGGAACCCGCCTCCCATTCCGGCTGTGACCCACCAAGAGCCCTACGACCCTCCCCAATACGAAACCGACTGGGTCTGCATGGGCAACATGGTCGAAGTCCCTCCTCCCCCGCCAGCCGTTGGTGGTGGCTTGGGAGAACCCCAAGGACCGACCTACGAGTGCGATGAGCCCCTCACCGCCGTCCAGGGCGACGAACTCTTTCAGACCATCGTCGATGAACCAGCCGTACCCGGTGTGTGGGACCCCACCATCGACAACGGCAGCTCCGTGGACAAAGACATCTTCGAAACCATCGTTGTCGAGGCCGAGACAGCCACCACTTTCAAGCACAACGACGAGGTCATCTACGTCCCCGACTCTGACCCACCCCAGGCCATCACGCTCTCAGAAGGCCAAACTCTGGTGGCCAAAATGCAATACGACAACGAAGCTCCCAGCAGCGAACGCTGGAAGCTCGTCGAGTATGAAGTCATGGACGGTCTTCCCAACGGCACGATCTACGTCGAAGGGCACATCTCCGGCTCGAACAACGGCAACGACAACGGTCTCCACGGTCTTGTGAAGGGAACACCTCAAACCGACCCCGACGGGAATATCCAACTCGACGATGACAACAACGTCATCTACAACAGTAAGGTGATCGCCACCAAGCTGGACAAATCCATCTCCATCAGCGGCGACCTTCTCCAGTTCGACCCCGATCGCTTCGACAGCCTATCGCCGGCGGACAAACAGCTCCTCGACAACAACAAAGACACCCGCTACCTCAAGACAGCAGCGCTCGATCCCGGTCACGAAGGCCCAGCCACTGAGCCCGAACTCTCACCTACGGCCGATCACGTTCTCGGAATCGTCACTCAAGATGTCTGGATGAGGGGTCGAAAAGACTCTTCGCCCCGCAACGGCAACGACGGCTACAACGACGTCTACGCCATCATCCTGGCCGGGCGAACCCACGGAAACGGAGAGGTCTCAGGTGGGTTCGGAACCCACTACAAACAGGTCAACAGCAACTACGGCGGGGGCAGCGGAATGGGCAACTTCCAAGTCGTAGGTGGAGTGATTCAGGGCACCACCGGCAAGAACTATGGACAGGGCGATTGGAGTAAGCACTACTGGATCAATCCCAGCGGAACCAAGGGCTACCAAGTGTCCATGCACTACGACAAGATCGCAACCTATCAACGTCTGTTCCCCACCTACGCCGAGTTCGAGGTGATCCGATACCTAGAGACCTCCGCTCGAAGATAGACCAGCGCAGCCCAGGGAGAAAGGGGTCGGTCCCTCTCTCCCTGGGCTGACTTTTTGGGCCACACAATCATGCCATCAGTGAAAGACGCGTTCTTCTTATCAGCCATCCTTTTCGGCCTTGCTGGATGCCAGGCTTCCACTCCCGTTGTCGACCCCACAGCCGCCATCCCTGAGATCTGTTGCGGCGGTCAGTCCTCAACTCCCAACACTCAGGATCAGGCCGTTCCAGGTCTCCTATCGGCTCAACTCGGTAGGCGACCTCAAGGCCCCGAGATCACTCACACCTTCGTCATCAAAAACCCCGGTCAGCAAAGCGTGACCTTCACGGCCCCGCCTCAGGTCAACTACCCCTGCTGCATGACAGCCGAGGTCACCCCACCAGAGATCCCCCCCGGCGGCCAAGCCCAAGTTTCCGTGACCTACAAAACCCGATTGCGCCCCGGCCCTTTCGACCTCTTCGTCCGCTTGTTTCCCAGCAGCAGCAACGTGGTCGATCAACTTCACCTGAGTGGCCAAGTCGAGAAGAGCTTCGTGGTCCAACCCAAAAGGCTCGACTTCACAAGCCAGAGAGTGCAGTCGTTCACGGTGTCCGGAGATCAACTCGATCAGAGCTTTCGCATCTCTGAGGTCAAATCCAACAGCCCGCACATCTCGGTCGTTCAAGCCGCCGAGTCCGAGACAGAGAAGCGCTACACGGTGACCTGGGACGGTGAACCCGTGAAGGAAAAGGTCCCTGTGGTTTACGTCATCACCGACAGTGAAGCGTTCGGCTGGGCACCGGTCTTGATCAAGGGAGTGGGAGTCAGCGAGTCAGCGAGCCATCCCCCTGAGGAAGAGAAACCGTGATGCCAGGAAAGACCACAGTGATGGTATCGGTCTCCACGCTCTTCACGGTACCGCCACCCCACCTCGAATGTTGAACCCGGTCACCGGCTCGGAACTCGCGCGGGTCCCTGGCCAGTTCAGCCTGCTTTTCCGCCTCTGAGATCTTCTTGAGGAAGTTGCTCTTGAGTTTGCGCAGCGAACCGTTGAGGAAGTCAACGGTGATGATATCGCCGGTTCCGCCAACGTCTGTGACCTTGCCTTTGCCAAAGACTTTGTGCTCCACCAGGTTTCCCACAGCCAGACCGGCACCGGAGCCCTTGCCTGAAGCGCCCTTTTTGCTGGAGCGACCGGGGGCTGATTTTCCCCAGCCCTTCCAAGCCGAGGACCCGATAGCCGGACCGTCATCCTCCCACACATTGGAACTGTCTTTTCCGTGA
>CAZVVF010000278.1:0-5833 GCA_964630575.1 uncultured Burkholderiales bacterium
GCTGGACCTTCTCTCATATGAAAGGGCTCTTCTTTGTCACGATTGGCGCGCCTTCCCTCGGCCGTATTTCATGCGGGAGAACTCCCGCGAAAAAGCCAAGAGATCGCTCCAATCCTTGACCGCAAACATCTCCCAACCCAACTCCTGCACTCGCTTTGCGAAGGGGCAACGAAGAAAGCTCTCGCGGTAAAGATTGAGCACCATTGTGCCCCCTCCCCGCGCCTTATCGAGCGCCATCTTCGAGATCGTCAATCCCGGATTGCCCAGTTCATCGTCAGACTCCATGGTGTTGATCCCTTCGTCGGAGAGTATCAAGATATGGACGGGGCGCTCCACCTCTTCTCGCTCCCTGTAGGTCTTCCTCAGGATGTGATTGGGAAAGGAGGTGCCGCCGCCCAAATAACCCGTCAGCACGCGCAAGAGAGCCGTCTCGTCCGAGACGAAGCCGGCTGTGGTATCGAACTGCCCTCGACCGCTCCACAGGGTAGCTTGGACTCTGGCCCCCGTCCTCAGAGCCGACAACACGACGATCGCTCCTGCTAGAGTCAAATAGGAGAAGGTTCTCTGGGGATTCGGAATCGATCCTGAGCAATCCACATAGAGGTCCAGATCCAGAGGGACTCGGTCACGCTCCTGCCCACCCATCACCCCCCACGAGCGACGCACCGTTGTCATCCCCGGAATGGGCCGTGGCGAGACCATAACGCTCTGCATCCAGTCCACCTCGTCCATCGGGTGTCCAACATCCCAGGGCTCGAGCCCCTCCATCAAAGGTTCCTGGGACTCCTCGGTCTCTTGAGTGGGGAAACGGATCAGGTGCGGCAGCGCCTTTTCCCGGTAGAACTTTACAGCCATATCGTGGGAGTCCATCTTCAGGCCCAAAGCCTCCAGGACCTGACCGAAAACGAAGGGCTCATGAGTCTGCCCAGGCCCGCCTCCGATGCTGTCGGAGGTAGCGGATTCCTGGGTCTCGGAACTCGGCTCCTGATCAGTGTCCTCCGAGGCGGACCCCCTACCTACGATTCGCGGGTCGCAGCTTGGGTGACGCACCTCAAAATCCCCGACCTCCAGAATGCCCAGGGGCACTTCACAACCCTCCCCCATGTTGTTGGTGTCAAAGAGGGCCCTGTATTCCTTTCTCAAGGCTTCTTGGTCCTCGCCCTTGATGTAGGGAAAACAGAGGGCCGCAAATCCCCCCACTCCGTCTAACCAATCCTTTCCGTAGACACGCACCATGCGAGCCGCCAGATGGGCGTCCCCCTCCTCAGAGTTCTTCAGTTCGACTCTGCAGAGCCGTCCTGGCTCCAGCCCCCACAGAATCTCGTAGGCTCTCATATACAGGCCCCAGAGCTTCGTAGAGGATCGGGTACGCCGATTGAGACGCTCATAGATCTCGGCGTGACGCTGGTCGTGCACTCGAACCAACCGATCATTGATCAGCAGGTCTTCCCACAGGTTCACGACCATCGCAGCGCTCGCCTCAACCGTGGGCAGGGCTCGATGGGCGATCGTCAGGGCTCGCCCGGCCTCCAGGAGGTTTCCCGGGCAGAAGACGTGGTGCCCTATTTCGTGAGCGAGAATCTCAAGCGAGTAGTCCTGCAATCCACACTCTTGAATCTGGCGCAGGCTAATGAGAATACGATGGTCGTTGATGCGGATGGCAGCAAAGGACTGCTCAAGCCCATCCTGCTTTTCCTGGGCGGCGCTGAACGACCACTTGGGCTCATTCAGTCGCGTGTAGGGGCTCCATATGGCCAGAGCTTCGGGCCAAGAGGCCAACCAAGCCTCAAGAAGCTCGACCTCGGTCGCCGTCTTCGCCTCGCGAGTTCTCAAAGAGCCGGAGTCCCGATCAGGATGTGCACCGTGTGGGAGAGTTCGCTGGTGACCGCCATCACTTCCCCGGCCACATCGAAAGTCGCCACCGGCCCCAAACCTGGAAAGGAAAAGCTCCTACCCTGCCAGTGCACCTCACCCTCAGGAGTGATGGAGAAATCGGCCGTTTTTTTGACAGCCTCCAAGTTTAACTCAAAAACGCGTTTCAGAGTGGCCCCGAATCCGTCGCAGGAGAGGAGCCATTCCTCGGTACCGTCAGAAACCAGAAATCGGTTGTCGCCAGCTACGATCACCTCCGGGGGGCGACGGAACTGCCCACCGAATCCCACGAAGCTACCGACTCGATGGACCGGGCTCACCTGGCCGGCGGGCGGGCGGCGCGACCACCAAGGGTCGCTCTGTACCCGATCCCAGCGCGGAACCAGATCCGCGACCAAGTCAGCCGGGAGCGTCTTGGCCACTTCCTGTGCCGATTCTCTAAAATGAGCCATCCCTGACACCCAGGCCAAGACCTGGCCCGCCTGTAGCCACTGGTCGGCAGAGTCGCAACGCTGGCTGCTCTTCTCCATCATCTGCAACCAGAATCCCCAGTCGGCCCCGCCATCTCTTTCCAGATTGTAAACAGCGTTGGTCAATGAAGCCACGAGCCGACCAGGATTGGCCGCCACGATAGCGACGGAGTTGGGCAACGATCGACTCCACAGGTCCCGCACAGCCTCGCTCCGAGCGAAGAGTTCCAGACCGCTCAACTCCAAGGCTAACCCGTACAATTCGGCAACGAGGCCCGCCCTGAGTTCTCTCGGTGAGTGAGCAACGATCGGAGCCACGTAGGTCTCTAGGTTGTCCGCAAACCTCTTCTGGTCGAGACGAGGGCGGGCCCGCCTGGCCAGAGCGAACAGCGTGTTGTAGCGCTCTCGATTGGCGACCAATTCCTCTTTCAGGATCTCTAGTTCGTCTGCCACTGGAGCCAACTCATATAGTTTGTGTAACGTTGGTGGAGATACTTCAACAGGAGAATATCGTCGTAGAGGTGACCGTACATTTTGCGACCCTTTGCCATAACCGCGAGTTGCCGCTCGATCTTGACCAAGCGCTTCTTGACCTCGGACATCTTGAGTCCCTCAAGCCCCAACTTGAATTCCGCGTCGAGCTCGGCGACTGGGTCGTGCCTATCGAGGTCCAAGCGGTCGTACTCAGCATTCGACAGGTCAAAGAGCTTCCGGATCCAGCTGATCCGGTCGACCCGAAGACTCCCGTGTCCCGGAGCTTCAAAAAAGGCAGCATCGTGGTCCGGCACCAGTTTGTCGTAGAGCACGAATGGCAAAATCTGTCGCACATCCTCCAGATTGACCACCCCGTCACCTCGGAAATAGGCCATCGCTTTGACAAAGACCAAGATGCTCAAAATCGCCCTCACACTGAGCCCATTCTTGGACTGGAAACCGAGGTCCTTAAGCTGGTCCTTGCCGGATTGAACCCCCAACGTGTGAGCGTCCACTCCGCTCAACTTCAAACAATCCTTCGTCCTGTATTCGATCTGCTCTCCGCCAGGCTCGAAGAACTCAAAGGCGCTGGCGAAGAACTCCAAGCGACGGCGCAAAGGGGCCGGGAGCTCCACGCTCATAATTTCTCGGTACATGCGGTCCGTCTGGTCCTGAGTGAAGATCAACTTGGCCGGTACCACCTCTTCCGGTCGTATGCCCTCCTCGATGCGGGTCAACATATCACCGAAAAACCGGGTGTTGAAATGCAGCGCGCGAACGACCACGTCGATGCGGTCCCGCAGAGCCTCGATCACTTTGTAGGTCCCACCACCGCCATCATCGTTGGCGGTCAAAAACCAGGCTGCGGGTGGACATTCATAGACGTGATCGAGGACCTCGGCGTAGTTGTCGGCCAACACGGTCAACAGAGCCGACTGCGTCCTCGTCGGGATGCGATTGTACTCGTCGATAATCTTAACCCGCATCCCCAACCAACTCCGCCAGGAGATACGAATGTCTTGCATGCTCTGAGCCTGAACGAGGTCGGCCGGCAGCGGATTGCCCAAGAGGTCCGAGATGGTCATTTGCGGTTGGCCGTGCTGGATCCCTCGCCGCACCTCCTTGAGGGAGTAGCCCGCCAAAATCCCCATCAAGATGGCCGTTGCCGTCTTGCCACGCCCGGGACCTCCGATCAATAGGCAGCGTCTCCTCACAGCAAAATTCAACAGCGGCAAGAGCACAAAACTGGAATAACTCTGGCAACTCGGCAGCGTGAGCTTGGCCTTGGAATCTCCAAAGGAAAAGACCTGTGGGGGCTGATCGTTGTACTCGATATCGTAGTGAGGGCTGATCACGGCGTGATTGATGATCCAAAAGTAAGCCTGCCTCAGTTTCTCATCGAGACGCTCATCGCACTCCACGTCCTGACCCGGAACCTGGGCCGGACCGCTGAAGAGATCGGCCACATCGAAGGTCGTTTTTGCCTTTCGAAGACCGGGTCGCGTAGGGGCCTCAGCCACGTGTTGATAAAGGTTGTAGCTCATTGATGTGGCTTCTGGTTCAACCGGACGCCTCCTCTGATTTTGACCCAGAGCCCCTTTCCCATGTAACAATTCTGTAAATCCTGAACGAGTATGGATATTCGCTTGATTTTTCCTTACTCAACAGGCATAGTAAGTGCTAATCTAAGGACGGAAGTCGAACAGCGGCATCCGAACCCTAGAAAAGGAGGAGCGTCTCGTGAGTCAATCCGCAAAAGAGATTGTTCAGGCCAAGCGCATTTTGCTTGCTCTGGTAGCACAGAAAAAAGCTGCGGCTCTCGCTAAGTCGAAATGAGAAACAAAAGCGATAGTCACAGACGTCAGCCCTCCAGGTTACGGGGAATTCTGGGGGGCTGATTTTAGTTCTGCTCGACGGCTTTCTCCCCCGCGCCCCCAGGGGCTAAGACAGCACCGAATCGACGGCGACGTAATCCAACGGGGGCGACACAGCGTAACCCTGAGCCAGATGGAACCCAGCCCTGGCTAGAGCCTTGTTGTCAAACTTCGTCTGCAGACGCTTGACCCCGTAGAGAACGCCCTTGCTCGCTTGCGGCGCCGTGATGAGCTTGAGAGAACTCTGGTCCTGCACGTTCATCTTGGCCTGGGTAAACCCACTGAAAGCCAGCGTTCCAAAGAGCGACGCATCGGAGGCGAAGTCATCGAGACACAGTCCGAAGCCGGCTGTGGAGTAATCCTGAAGGACCTTCCACCAGGTCGGGAAACGACGCAGTCGACTCTGGTCGCGGACCTCAAAAATGATGGACTTGGGATCCACCTGATTCTCGCGGGCCAAATCGATAGCCCTCTTGAGAACGCTAGGATTGAGCAACTCCCGGTCGCTGAGGTTGATCGAGAGGGTGAGGCCAGGCCGCATTTTTCGCCACTTGGCAAACTCGCGGAAAGCCTTGGGCCAAATCTTCTCGGTGATATCGAATATGATGCCTGAGTTGATGGCGGCTTCAAGAAAATCAGCGGGCTTGAGTTCACGCTGATCGCGGTGTTCCCAGCGCAACAGCAACTCCAAACCCAGCACGATCCCCTTGACGAGGTTGAAGACCGGCTGAAAAACGGCCTTAAACTCGTTTTTCTCCACAGCGTGAATCATCTGGCTGCTGTAGAGGGCCTCACGCTGCTTCGCTACCCTCACCCCTTCGTCGTAAATCACGAAGTTGGCAGGCCCTTGTCGCTTTGCCCGCTCCAGCGCTTCGCCTGCGAAATCAAAGAGACCGACCGAACTCTCCCCTTGAAGCGGTCCTAGACTCACACCGATAGTACCGGTTAGCTTCACTTCCTCGTCCTCGATCTCAAAAGGGTAAGCCAGGGCCTCGAGAAGACTCTTGGACGCATCGCGAACAAAAGCTGTGGAGGCGCTTGAGTCGATATCGGCGGCTAGTAAGATGAACTGATCCTGAGAGGAGCGAGCGACCAAATGGGAAGCACCACGCATTCCGTTGAGACGCGCTCCAACAGCCTTCA
>CAZVVF010000279.1:0-5816 GCA_964630575.1 uncultured Burkholderiales bacterium
AACGAACGAGTATGAGGAAGCGGCCGCCGCCGTGGTCTTCTCACTCTCCAGCGACAAGCTGAGCAAACCCGTTGTGGAATGGCTCGAGCAGCTCGACGAGTTCCTCGAGTCACGCCTCGACCCGCCAGCCGAACTGCTGCAATGGGCTCCTACTAAGTAAGACCCGGCCGCACCTCGCCCTCCCCAGCAAAGATTCAAGGACAACAAAAAACTACCAGGCCTTGCCTCGCCACGCGAGACTTCAACCTGGTAGTATCTGGACCGATGAAAGACCCGGACTAGCCGCGAACTTCCCGACGAAGGGCCTCTGCATCCTCGGGGATCTTGCCGTCCCCGCCAACCTTCCAGATGTCCGAAGAGAGGTAAAGGTCGAGGAGATTTCCCTCGCCCTTGCGCTTCTTAGCGACCTCTATCTGAGAGAGCATCCCCTCTTCGTATGTAGGCTTTTCTACTTTGCGAAAGACTCCAATGGGCACTGGAAAATCCGGATAGGTCATACGACTCAGAGCATAGGCCAACGCTCCGCTCGGCTCGGTTGGGTCAAATATCAGTTCATCCTTTTCGGGATTCTCCACTACCGACAGTCCCAGGCCGTCCACCTTCAGTTGCTTCTCCAACTCCATGCCGAATCTCAGAGGCTGTCCAGCCTCCAGCCGCAGAAGATGATGCTTATTCTCCTTTTTGGTCACGTGTTGCCAGGCGCCGTCATTGAAAATATTGCAGTTCTGCAGCACTTCCACAAACGAAGCGCCCTTGTGCTGAGCGGCCTGCAGCAGTGTTTCCTGCAGGTGCTTCGTTTCCACATCGATCGAGCGAGCCACAAACGTTGCCTCGGCCGCCAGAGCCACGGAAAGTGGATTGAGAGGCTGCTCTATGGAGCCCAGGGGCGACGACTTGGTAATCGTGCCAGGGAGACTCGTGGGCGAGTACTGCCCCTTGGTCAGACCATAAATTCGGTTGTTGAACAGAACGACTGTGAGGTCAATATTCCGCCTCAACACGTGCAGAAGATGGTTGCCGCCAATCGACAAAGCATCACCGTCACCGGTGATCACAAAAACCTTGAGGTCCGGGTTGGTCAACTTGAGGCCCGACGCGAGAGTCGGGGCCCGACCGTGAATACTATGAACCCCGTAAGTGTTCATATAGTAAGGGAAGCGGCTCGAACAACCGATCCCCGAAACGAACACGATGTTTTCCTTGGGCACATCCAGCTCAGGCATAACCTTCTGCATCTGAGCCAAAATCGCATAATCACCACAACCCGGACACCATCGAACGTCCTGGTCTGAGGCAAAATCCTTGCGAGTATACTTAACTTTTGCGTTTCCGTTCTGATTTCCAGACGTCATGCTTTTACTCCCGTCGAGATAGTGGCGCGGATAGCGTCGTGGATCGTTTCGATTTTGAAGGGTCGACCCGTAACCTGAGTCAGGCTCTCGATCTTGCAACCTAGAGTCCCGCGCAAGTAGAAGGCCAACTGGCCCGAGTTCATTTCCGGAACCAGTACCTTCTTAAATCGCCCAAACAGCTCGGCCAGATTCTTGGGCAGAGGACTGATGTATCGAAGCTGCGTGGAGGACACCGCGTACCCCTCGGCTCGCGAACGGTCAACTGCCGCTCGAATAGCACCATAGGTGCTACCCCAGCCCACCACCAGAAGGTCTCCCGAATCGCCGCCGTGAGCGACCTGATCCGGAATGATGTCGGCGAGTTTCTCAACCTTGTGTCGCCGGTCATCCACCATCTGCTGGTGGTGCTCGGGCAGATAAGAAACATTGCCGGTCAAAGGAGCCTTTCCAAGACCGCCGAGTCGGTGTTCCAAACCGGGTGTCCCCGGCAAAGCCCAAGGGCGACCCAAAGTCTCCGGATCCCGCGCGTAAGGGAGAAACTCTTCCCCCTCAACCTTGCTGGGATGAACCACCTCGATAGGAGCCAACTGAGCCGGGTCTGGAATCTTCCAAGGCTCGGAGCTGTTGCCCAGATACCCATCAGACAAGACAATCACGGGACAACTCGCGCGAACAGCAAAGCGGAAAGCTTCGATCGCCGAATAGAAACAATCCGACGGTGAGCACGCCGCGATGACGGGAAGCGGAGATTCTCCGTTGCGTCCAAAGAGCGCCATCAGGAGATCCGACTGCTCGGTTTTCGTAGGCAAACCCGTGCTCGGGCCGCCTCGCTGTACATCGATCAAAACCATAGGAAGCTCCATGGCCAAGCCCAAGTTCAGAGCCTCGCTCTTGAGCGCGATACCCGGCCCCGACGAAGCCGTCACAGCAAAGGCACCACCGAAAGCCGCACCAACGGTAGCCCCCATCGCCGCGATCTCATCTTCTGCCTGAAACGTCTTGACCCCAAAATGGCGAAGACCGGCCAGAGCGTGCAAAATGTCACTCGCTGGGGTGATCGGGTAGGAGCCGTAGAAAACTGTCTTTTTGGCTAACTCACCGGCTGTAACGATACCCAGCGCCAAGGCTTCGTTGCCGGTAATCTTGCGGTAGATGCCGCTATCCAACTTGGCCGGCGCGATTCTAAAGCGCAACTGGAAGGTCTCGGTGGTCTCGCCGTAGTGCAGACCCGCCTTGAGAGCCTTGGTATTAGCCTCGACCAAAATTGGTTTCTTGCCGAATTTTTTATTGATCCACTCTAGAGTCGGCTCGACCGGACGGTCGTACATCCAGCAGACCATACCCAGAGCAAAGAAGTTCTTCGTTCTGTCGATATCTTTCTGAGACAACCCTTCGATATCCGCCAGCGCATCTCGGTTCAGACTCGTCAGCTTCACGGAGTGCACACGGAAGCGACTCAGACTGTCATCCTCTAAAGGGCTCTCTGCGAATCCGGCCTTCTTGAGGTTGGCCTTTGAAAAAGCATCCTGATTGATGATCAGAATGCAGTCGTCTCTCAGCTCCGGAAGATTCGCAGCTAGTGCAGCCGGATTCATAGCAACCAAAACGTCGGTTGTGTCTCCAGGAGTGAAAATCTCATGGGAAGACAGGTTCACTTGAAATCCACTCACACCAGCCAGAGTACCAGCTGGCGCGCGAATTTCTGCAGGAAAGTCGGGAAACGTGGAGATATCGTTACCTGCGATGGCCGAAGCGCGAGAGAACTGAGTTCCCGTCAACTGCATCCCATCGCCCGAGTCTCCGGCAAATCGAACCACTACTGAGTCAAGTTCCTTAAACTCTTCTGTACCTATGCCAGTACTCACATTCATCACCTCAAAAACGGAAAAAGATGGGGCAATATCCTCTAGAGGCAAGAGAAAGTCCTGGTTTTCCTGAAAATGTCGTCAAATAATGCAAGAATCAAACATTAAACCATTACGTCGAGTCGCCCTTTGCGGGGTGGACCACCTCACGCTACTTCTAGGCAGAGCCTGCTCTCTGAACGACGACCCTGTCGTGGGCCTTCACGATCCCGACCCTCAGAGGGCGCTCCGAGGGGCTCTCTTCCTCGGAGTCTCCGCTCTCGAATCACCAGAGAAACTGCTGGCCCAGTCACCCCGAGTGCTGATCTGCTCCGGCCCCTTGGCCGACTCGGAGACCTCCAACTCTGAACTGGCGCTCACCATCAACCTCTGCGAGCAGTCAGGCCCCGACCGCCCGCGAACCTGCTGGGCGACCCATCACAGCGAACTCCCTCCTGATATCCCAACTGAGATCGCCAGTGAGGTCCCCGAACTTCGCTTCAAGCTATCTGGCTCAGAAGCGAGTATCGCCTTGGCCGCTCGATTCTTAAAGGGGCTTAGCCCCAGTTTCTCCATAGACTGCTAGAGCCAAAGCAAATAGAACTTGCTTTTAGTTTTAGCCAAGGCTAAAATGCAGTCAAAATCGGATACCTTGCGTCCGATCGGACAACCGGAGCAAAACGATGCCTCAAGACTGCAAAACTATGACCACATTCCGCATTCGAGCGAAGGCGCTCGCCAGTATCTGCGCCCTTGTAGGAATCCTAGTATTAGCCGGGTGCAAAAATTCATCCCCGCAACAGGGCTCGCCCTCATCGACGCAATACACGGTCGTTGCCACCACCGGTATGGTGGCAGACATCGTCCGGCAAGTCGCTGGCGACAAGGCCGAGGTCAAGGGGATCATCGGCGAGGGCGTCGACCCACACCTCTACAAACCCACGAGAGCCGATGTGGCCGCCCTGTCCAGTGCCGACATCGTGTTCTACAGCGGGCTTCTGCTGGAGGGAAAAATGACCGACACCCTGGTCAAAATCTCGAGCAAGAAGCCGGTCATCGCCGTCACAGACTCGATCGACGAATCCTATCTTCTAGAGCCCCCAGAGTTCGCTGGCCACTTCGACCCACACCTATGGATGGACGTTCAAGGCTGGATGAAAGCTGTCGAAGTCGTCAGCCAGTCCTTAGCCGATTACGATCCGCCCAACAAGGAGTTCTACCTCAAGAATGCCGCGGATTACCTCGAACAACTCAAAGCGATGGACGCCTACTGTCGGGAGTCGACCAAGACCATCCCCGAAGGATCGAGAATTCTTGTCACGGCTCACGACGCGTTCAACTACATGGGCCGAGCCTACGGCATAGAAGTCATGGGGATCCAGGGGATCAGCACCGAGTCCGAGGCCGGACTAGGAGACCTCAACTCCCTCGTGGACCTTCTCGTCAAGAGAAAGATAGGGGCCGTCTTTGTGGAGACCTCAGTGGCAGACAAGAATGTCAAGGCTCTCATCGAGGGGGCCAAAGCCAAAGGCTTCGAGATCAAGATTGGCGGCGAACTGTTCTCCGATGCCATGGGAGCGCCGGGAACCTATGAAGGCACCTATCTCGGAATGATCGACCACAACATAACAACGATCGTTCGTGCGCTCGGCGGCACTGCCCCCGAAAAAGGCCTGAACGGGAAACTCAAATGAGCGATCCAAACTCACTCGGGCCAGAGCACTCCGAAGACTCCCCCCTGTCCATTCACGACATGACGGTGGCCTACCACCGCAAGCCCGTCCTCTGGGACATAGATCTGGACATCCCTGAGGGTAAACTGGTCGGGATCATCGGACCCAACGGTGCCGGCAAGAGCACCCTCATCAAGGCCGCCTTGGACCTCATCCCGCGCGCCTCTGGGCAGGTCACGATCTACGGAAAGCCCTACAAAAAACAGCGTCACCTCGTAGCCTACGTCCCCCAACGGGAATCGGTAGACTGGGACTTTCCCGTGAGCGCCCTGGACGTCGTAGCGATGGGTCTCTACGGAAAACTAGGCTGGTTCCGCCGCGTTGGAGCAAAAGAAAAGGCACTGGCCCGAGACGCGCTAGAGCGAGTCGGCATGGGAGAGTACGCCGACCGACAGATCAGCCAACTCTCCGGGGGGCAGCAACAGCGAGTCTTTTTGGCGCGTGCACTAGTTCAAGACGCCACCATCTACTTCATGGACGAGCCGTTCGCCGGTGTTGACGCCGCCACAGAGAAGGCCATCGTAACCCTTTTGAGCACGCTTCGCTCAGAAGGCAAAACCGTACTCGTTGTCCACCACGATCTGCAGACCATCACCGAGTACTTCGACCACCTTCTCATGCTCAACATGCGAGTCGTAGCCGTGGGGCCGACAAAGGAAGTCTTCAATGAGGACAATCTGCGCAAGACCTATGGCGGCCGCCTCACCATGCTTGCCAAAGTAGGGCACAAACTCGAGGCTCGCCCTTGATCGACCTGCTGAGCAACCCATCACCGAGCACCGAAGCTTGGCTCGACTCACTGGTACGAGTCTTAACCCTCGCCGATTACAACACTCGCGTTGTCATCCTGGGAACCTCCGCCCTAGGCACGGCGTGCGGAGTCATCG